>NZ_JBFUEP010000001.1:0-182232 GCF_056403895.1 Pedococcus sp. P2_E5 | reverse complement strand
GCAGGGGCGGGTGACCAAGACTGCGGAGCTCGGCTTCTTCCCCGAGTTCTGGGCGTGGACGCCCGATCAGACGGACATCGTCGTCGTCGGCAGCATCCAGTCCATCGGCGGCGGTGCGGTCGCGCTCCTGGGCCCGAGCGACCTGTCCATCAGGGTCAAGAAGTCCGGGCCGAACCTGCTCTGGGGCGGGATCCAGTTCTCACCAGAGGGAGATCGGTTCATGACCTCGGGGCCGGACCGCGCCGGCCTCTGGGACGTGGCGACGGCGAGCCTGTTGGGCTCGGTCGGTGTCGACGGCAACAGCTACGCAGGGTTTGCCCACGGCACCTCAGAGGTGATCATCGCCTCTGAGGACGGGAAGGTCTCCCTCTGGGACCCACGGCCAGGGACCGCGGTCAAGGCCGCCTGCGGAATCGTGGGGCGGGACATGACCCCAGTGGAATGGCGCACCTACCTGCCCGACCGCGAACGCGTGAAGGTCTGCTGAGCATGGGCATCGCGGTCCTGGGCCCACTGGAGCTCGACGGAGCCGAGTCCGCTCTTGGCCTGCGGGACCGGGTCGTGCTGCAGGCCCTGGCCGTGCGGCACGGCCGCCCGGTCAGCGCAGACACCCTCGCCGAGGCCTTGTGGGCCGACGACCCTCCGAACTCATGGGTCAAGGTCGTCCAGGGATGTGTCGTCCGGCTGCGCAAGGCGCTGGGCGCCGACACCATCGAGACCTCGACCCAGGGCTATCGGCTCCAGGTCCACCGTGACCATCTCGACCACCTGCGTTTCGAACACCTCCTGGAGCGGGCACGGCAGCTGACGGCCGGCGGCGAACCGGACCGCGCGGCATACCTGCTGCGTGAGGCCCTCGAGCTCTGGCGAGGCGAGCCGTTCGCCGAGCTGGCCGAGTGGGCTCCGGGGCGGGAGGAGACCGAGCGGCTGGTCGAGCTGCGGCACGACGCCGAGGACCTGCTCATCGAGGCGCAGCTGCTGGCCGGCCACCACCGCGAGGCCATCGCGCCCGCGCTGCGCCTCGTCCACGAGGAGCCGATGCGCGAACGCCGGTGGGGCCTGCTGGCCCTGGCGCAGTACCAGGGCGGCCGCCAGGGCGACGCCCTGCAGACCCTGCAGCAGGCCCGCCGCGTGCTGGTCGACGAGCTCGGCCTCGACCCCGGCGACGACCTCGTCGCGCTGGAGCGGGCCATCCTCAACCAGGACCCCTCCCTCGCGGTCGAGGCCGCCATCCCCGGTCCCACGTCGGAGTGTCCCTACCTCGGGCTGGTGGCCTACGACGTCGAGGACGCCTCGGCCTTCTTCGGCCGGGAAGAGGTGACCGCAGCGTGTCTGCGCCGCCTCGACCAAGCCGACGTGCTCGCGGTGGTGGGGCCGTCGGGATCCGGCAAGTCGTCCCTCGCTCGTGCGGGCGTGGCAGCCGCCCTGGAGCGCGACGGTCGGGTCGTCCACGTGCTCACGCCGGGCAGCCGCCCGATGCGGGCCCTCAGCGGCGTTCCCACCCGTCCGGGCACGGTGCTCCTCGTGGACCAGTGCGAGGAGGCGCTCGCCGTCGACGAGGCCTCGCCGGAACGAGCGGAGTTCTTCGCGGCGTTGGTCGAGTTCGCCCATCGCCACCCGCTGGTGGTCACGCTGCGCGCGGACCGGCTCGGCGAGCTGGCTCCGCACCCCGACTTCGCACGGCTCGTCGAGGGTGGCCTCTACCTCCTGGGCCCGATGACCGAGCCCGACCTGCGACGTGCCATCGAGGGCCCCGCCGCCCAGGCGGGCCTGCGGCTCGAACCAGGGCTGGTCGACCTCCTCGTCCGCGAGGTGGTCGGAGAACCCTCCGCCCTCCCCCTCCTGTCCCACGTGCTGCGCCAGACGTGGCGCCACCGCGAGGGGAGCACCCTCACGGTCGAGGGGTATGCCGCGACAGGTGGCGTTCGTGAGGCGGTGGCCCAGTCCGCCGAGGGGGTGTTCCGCGCCCTGGACCCCGAGCGCCAGGCGATGCTCCGCGAGCTGATGCTGAGGCTGGTCACGCCGGACGAGGGTGGCGACCCGGTGCGCACCCGGGTTCCTCGTCGGTCGGTCACGGGGGACGAACAACACCTGAAGCTGGTCGAGCAGCTGGTGGGGGCTCGGCTGCTGGCCAGTGACGGTGACACCGTCGAGATCGCGCACGAGTCGCTCGCCGTGGCGTGGCCGCGCCTGCGGTCGTGGCTGGACGAGGACGTCGACGGGTTGCGCACGCTGCGACACCTCACCGTCGCGGCCGAGAGCTGGGACGAGCTCGGCCGCCCCGACAGCGAGCTGTACCGCGGCGTCCGTCAGGCTCGTGCGGCCGAATGGCACCAGCGGACCAGTGCCACCCTGACGGAGACCGAACGCGACTTCCTGCACGAGTCGGCGGCACTGGCCGCGAAGGAGCAACGGGCCACCGAGGCCCAGGTGCGGCGGGAACGCCGCTCCAACCAGCGGCTCCGTGCCGGGCTGGCCGCGGTCGCCGTCCTCCTCGCCGTGTCGATCGTCGCAGGCGCGCTCGCCAAGACCGCTGCAGACCGAGCAGAACACCAGGCCCTGTCGGCCGACGCACGAAGACTCGGCGCCGAAGCGCTCCGCTCCGACGAGATCGACCGAGCCCTGCTCCTGGCCGCCGCCGGCGCCCAGCTGGACCCGTCAAGCGACACCGTGAACAACCTGACCGGAGTACTCGACCGGGTGCCGCAGCTGGCCGGCACCGTGCGCAGCGGGACCCCGCTGGTGTCTGTGTCCGTGAGCCCCGATGGAACCAGTGTGGCGACCGGTGGAGCGATCCGTGGGGTGAGCATCCTCGACGCGAAGACGCTCAAGGAGAAGGCGCGGAACGACGACATCCCCGTGGCCGGGGTGCGGTACAACCCGGCGGGATCGACCCTGGCGGTCGCCGTCAACCCGTGGACACCGTTCAGCCTGGGCCGCGTGGACCCGGTGCCGCTGCGGCTCCTGGACGCCCAGACCGGGCGACTGCTGCCGCAGCAGCCCGGGGGCACGCCACCGGGTCGCGTGGTGCACCAGTCCTTCGCTTTCAGCCCCGACGGACGGTGGCTGGCTGCAGGCTTCGTCTCCCCGCTCGGCTTCCCGGCCGACTCCGTGGTCCAGGTCTGGGACACCACCGCGCTCGCGCGCCCGAAGACGTCCTTCACGGTTCCCTACATCATCGCGTCCATCCAGGTCTCCTCCGGCTCACGACGGATCCATGCCATGTCGCTCACCGGCGACCTGCACCTGCTCGACCCGCTGGCGCGGCACGAGCTGCGGGCGATCCACACGGTCAAGGCCTCCAGCAACCTCTTCGGGCCGGTCGCCGTGGTGGCGACCCCCGACGGCTCGGGAGTGGTGGTGCGCGACGGCAAGCAGGTTCGACTGCTCGATGCCGAGCGGCTGACCACCACGGCATCCCTCACGGAGGAGGGCGCGATCGGCCTGCCCATCGCCGTCGCTCCCGACGGCCGGCACCTGGCCTACATCGTTGACGGGACGGCGGTGGTCCGGTCCCTGACCGAGGCGGACAGCCAAGGCGTCCGGTACCCCTCCGCGGATACCTCAGAGCCGTGGGGACTGGCGTTCGGCCGGGACGGCACAACCCTGTTCGCCGCACGAGACGACGGGCTGCTGTTGGCCTGGGACCTCACCGGCAGCCAAGGTTTCCTTCCGTTCACGGCACCGCTGACGGGCACGCTGGCAGCTGGCTACTCGTCGTCGCGCGTGTCGCCCGACGGCCTGACCGTCGCCTACCTGGTCACCTCCACCGACAACGGTTCGGTGTTCCTCCAGCTCCTGGACGTGCGCACCCACACGCTGGGTCCGGCACTTCGCACAGACGAGACCCTCGACTACTGGATCGACGTGGCGTGGAGCCCGGACAGCACGAAGGTCGCCGCCATGTTGGGCACCGAGCGGCTCCGCGTCTGGGACCGGCTCACGGGCAAGCTCGTCGAGGAGCGCCGAGTGCCTGGGGAACACATCACGGCCGCGGCGTTCAGCCGGGACGGCTCGCGCCTCGCCATCGGGACGAGGAGCGGCTGGGTGAGGTCAGTCGATGGCGCGGGACGCCGCACCGGTCCACCTGTGCGGGTCAGCTCTTCGGTGCCGGTGACCGCAGTGTCCCTGGACGGGCGCGGAGACCGTGCTGTGGCCACAGCTGGTGACACGGTCGAGATCCTCGACCTGGTCGCGGGCACGGTCACCCGTCGCGCTGCGCTCGGGTACACCCTGAACGCGGCGGTGTGGATCCCCGAGGGGAGTGCGGTCGCCGTGACAGGGCAGGACTTCCGCCGCGGGGGCGCCGGCGTCGTGGGTGTCTTCGACGCGGCGACCCTGACACGGACAGGCGGCGCGACAGGACGGACGACGGCCGGGGGCGGCCGACTCCTGCTCGACTCCGGCGGCACACAGCTGCTCACGACCTTTGGAGACCGGGTGGCGCTGTGGGACGCCGAGACCGGCGCCCTCCTGCGGTCCTTGCGTGTCGGGGACCGCATGGCGGGAGGGTTCGACCCAGGGGGCCGCACACTCGTTCTCGCCTCGACCCAGGCAAGCGTGTCGCACTGGGATCCCAGCCCGGAAGCCGCCATCGAGGCGGCCTGTCAGGTCGTGGGACGCGACATGACAGCGGAGGAGTGGCACACCTACCTGCCGGACCGCCCGTTCGTGCCCGTCTGCGCCTCCTGACCAAGCAGAATGCCAGTGTGGCGCTCGCCGTGTGCCTCCTGTTCGACCCGGACACCGACCGGGCGATCCGCCGGTTGTGGGCGGCGCTGGAGGACGCCGGGATCGGCACCCTGCTGAGCCACACCCACCGGCGCCACGTGCCACATCTTTCGTATGCCGTGCTCCGCACGTTTGACGTCGAATCAGTGGCCACGGTCGTCGGAGGTCTGGCGGGAGGCCCGGCGCTGGACGTGCGGTTCGACGCCGTTGGGCTGTTCACCCGCGGGCGGGGCGCCCTGTTGATGCCAGCCACCCAGGCGCTGCTCGCCCGCCAGCTCGCGGTGGTCGAGGCGGTCACCGGCACCGGTGCAGACCTGCACTGGCACTACTGGCCGGGGCGGTGGATCCCGCACTGCAGCCTCACCACCGGTACCGGCCAGGAGCTGATGCCGACGGCGGCGATCCGAGCCTTCGACGTCCTGCCCCTCGAGGGCTTGGCAGTGGGTGCCGCCCTCATCGACAGCGGCACAGGGCAGCGCTGGCCCCTCGCCACCCTCCCCTGACAACCGCTCGGTGTCACCGTCGTGCGGCGCCGGTGTCAGCCCGGTGTCAGGCCTGTTGACGCCACCTGCGGGGAGGATCACTGTCAGCACATGCGCATCGCGCTGCTGGGCACGCTGCAGGTCAACGACGGTCGGACGACTCTGGGTCCGCGCGACCGCGTCATCCTGCAGGCCCTGGCCACCCGACCCGGCACCGAGCTCAGTGCGGAGGCTCTTGCGGAGACGCTCTGGGGTGAGGACCTGCCCGAGACCTGGCAGAAGGTCGTCCAGGGCTGCATCGTGCGGCTCCGCAAGGCCCTCGGCGCCGAGGCGATCCAGACCTCACCCCACGGCTACCGCCTCGACCTGCACCAGGACGAGGTGGACCACCTCCACTTCGAGCACCTCCTGACCCGGGCTCGCGAGCTGCTGGCGAACGGGGAGCCCGAGCGGGCCCTCTACGTGACCGGGCAGGCCCGCGAGCTGTGGCGGGGGGAACCGCTCGTCGACCTTGCGGACTGGCCACCGGGTCGGGTGGAGTCGGAGCGCCTCGTGGAGCTGTGGCGCGACGCCGAGGACCTCCACGCCGAAGCGGGTCTGAGGTCCGGCCGCTACCAGGACGTCCTCGGCGACGCCCTGCGCATGGTGGCTGAGCAGCCGACTCGGGAGCGACGCTGGGGTCTCCTGGCTCTCGCGCAGTACCAGGCCGGACGGCAGGGGGACGCCCTCCAGACCCTCCACCGCGCCAAGCTGACCCTCGTCAACGAGCTGGGCCTCGACCCCGGCCCCGAGCTGGCCCAGCTGGAGCAGGCGATCCTGCGCCAGGACCCCTCGCTGGCCGCCCAGGCCGTCCTGCCGCCAACGAATGCCGAATGCCCCTACCTCGGGCTGGTTGCCTACGACATCGCCGACGCCCCGGCGTTCTTCGGCCGGGAAGCCGACATCGCCGCCTGCCTCCGGCGTCTGGACGAAGGCCAGGTGCTCGCCGTGGTCGGGCCTTCTGGATGCGGCAAGTCATCACTGGCCAGGGCCGGCGTGGCCGCCGCCTTGGAGCGCGACGGCCGTCGGGTCCGGGTCTTCGCGCCGGGCGCCCACCCGACCGACTCACTCTCCGCCACGAACCCGCGCGCGACCGACGTCCTGGTCGTCGACCAGTGCGAGGAGGCCCTCGCCCTGGACCCCGACTCGACCGAGCGCACGGAGTTCTTCGACCAGCTCGTCGCGTTCGCCACCCGCGGGCGCGGGGTCCTCGTCATCTCGCTGCGGGCCGACCGGCTCGGCGAGCTCTCTACCCACCCGGAGTTCGCCCGACTCGTCGAGCGCGGGCTGTACCTGCTCGGCGCCATGACCGCGCCCGACCTGCGGCTGGCCATCGAGGGACCTGCCGCCCAGGCAGGGTTGCGGCTGGAGCCGGGCCTGGTCGACCTGCTCGTCCGCGAGGTCCAGGGAGAGCCCGCAGCCCTCCCCCTGCTGTCCCACGTCCTGCGCCAGACGTGGAGACGACGCGAGGGCAACACCCTCACCGTCGCCGGCTACAGCGCCACGGGCGGGATCCGCGAGGCGATCTCCCAGTCCGCCGAGGGCCTCTTCCGAGACCTCACGCCCGGCCAGCAGGGGGTGCTCCGCGATCTCATGGTGCGGCTCGTCGCACCCGATGACCTCGGGGAGCCGGTCCGACAGCGGGTCCCCCGCCGTTCAATGGCCACCGACGAGGACCACACGCTGCTGATCGAACGCCTCGTCGGCGCCCGCCTGCTCAGCACCGATGGCAACACCATCGAGATCGCCCACGAAGCCCTGGCCAGGGCGTGGCCTCGGCTGCGGTCATGGTTGGACGACGACGTCGACGGGCTGCGCATCATGCGCCACCTCTCGGTCGCGGCGACCAGCTGGGACGACCTCGGCCGCCCCGACAGCGAGCTGTACCGGGGTGTGAGGCTGGCGCGGGCAGTCGAGTGGCGCCACCGTGCCACCCCGTCCCTCACCCCCGCGGAGCAGGACTTCCTGGGCGCGGCGACTGCCCTGGCGGAGACCGAAGAACGGGCCACCGAGGAGCAGGCCCGCCGGGAACACCGCTCCAACCAGCGCCTCCGCGCCGGGCTCGCCGCCGTTGCCGTCCTCCTCGCGGTGGCGATCGTCGCAGGGGCCCTCGCCAAGACGGCCGCCGACCGGGCCGACCAGCAGGCCCTCGTGGCCGACGCCCGACGCCTCGGCGCGGAGGCGCTGCGGGCCGACGACCTCGACCGCTCGCTGCTCCTCGCCGCTGCCGGCGTCCGTCTCCACGACTCCGTCGACACCCGCACGAACCTCCTCGCGACGCTGGACCGGACACGTCATCTGGTCCGCACCCACCGCACGGAGCTCGTGGTCGCGCTCACCGTGAACAACGCCACGGGTCAGGTCGCGGTCGCCATGCCGTTCCACGGGGTGACCCTCTTCGACGGCGACACCCTCGCAGAGGTTCGCCGCGAGCCCACGATCCGCGGACCCAGCATCGTGGCGAGCAGCGACGGCCAGACCTACGCCGCGTCGCTCGCGTCCGAGCTGACCGGCGGTCCATCGGACCCGCCTGCTGTCCAGCTGCTCGACCGGACCGGCGCGCTCGCGTCCCGGCAGCTGGGCGGCATACCGCCCAAGCACTATGTGCAGCAGGACATGTCCTTCAGCCCCAACGGGCGGTGGCTCGTGCTCAAGATGCCGCACGCCGAGGACGCCGAGCCGCCGGTCGTGGGGGTCTGGGACCTGCAGGCACCGGAGCGTCCCGTAGCCCTGCTGCCGCTCGGCTACTCGGTGCATGCCCCTGTGGTGTCGAACGACGGGCGAACCCTCTACAGCACCGGGGACGACCACCTGCTCGTCACCGACCTCCCTGGCGGCACCCAGCGGCGCCTGCTCAGCGGCAAGGACCTGGACGTCCGGGAGATCAATGACTCCCTCGCGTTGAGTGCGGACGGGCGCACCCTGGCCGTGACCGCAGGCAGCGAGGTCGCGCTCGTCGAGACCACGAAGCTGTCCACCCGTGCAGTCCTGAGCGCGCACGGGGGAACCAACACCGTGGCCTTCTCCCGCGACGGCCATCGCCTTGCCGCCCTCGGCGACAACCTCGTGACGTGGGACCTCACGGGCGACGACCCGGTCGAGCTCCTGCGACACGAGGGTCCAGCAGGCAACTGGCTCGCGTTCAGCCCCGACGCGCGCACCCTCTACACCGCAGAGCAGCGCGGGCTCCTGCTCGCGTGGGACCTCGGCGGGGACCACGGCTTCCTGCCGAAGGATCCGGGCGGCGACCTGACGCGAGAGGACGGTGCCGCGGTCATCCGGTTCTCGCCTGACCGCCGCAAGATCGCGTACGTCTGGGGCTACCCGTCGGTCGTGCAGGTGCGCGACGTCGCCACGGGGAAACTGCAGCCGCTGGTCGAGATCGGTCTCCCCCAGCGGAACTGGATCGACCTGGCGTGGAGTCCCGACGGCACGAGGCTCAACGTCACGACCGGGGACAGCGAGGTCGGCATCTGGGATGCCGCCACCGGCCGGAAACTGGCGTCGCACACGCTCGCCCAGCCGGCCGGCACAACCGCGACCGGGCCGTCCGGGGAACCGGCCGAGGGGGCGAGCATCGCGTTCTGGTCCCTCGACGGCAGGTACCTCCTGGTCGGCACCACGACGGGTCGTCTTCACGTCCTCGACGGCCACACGCTCCAGCCCAAGGGGGCCCCGGTTCAGGTGACCACACCCCAGGGAGGCAAGGCACAGGCCGTCGGCGGGCTCGAGCCCAGGCACGACCGGCGAACCGTCGTCACCTACGCAGACCGGACGCGGGTCGTGGACTACGTCGACGGCGTCGTCAAGGCACCACTCGACTACGGCGGCGCTGGGCCATTCGTCTGGTATGCGCCCCACGGCGACGCCGTGCTCGTCGAGACCACCGACGGTGATGTGGGGCTGCGCGACGACCGGACGCAGCAGTGGATGTCGCCGCCTGCCGCGATCCCGCCGTTCCCTGGATACGCCGTCGGCTGGTCCCCCGACGGCAAGCGCGTGGCCGCAGCCAACGAAGGCAGGGTCGGCTGGTGGGACGAAGGCACGTTCCAGGGGTCGGCCGACGTCCCTGACGCGCTGTCCGTCGCCTTCAGCGACGACGGTCAGCGGCTGCTGGTGGCCGATGCGGGAGGAGGCGTGCACACGTGGGACCTCGACCCGGCCACCTGGGTGGGCGCCGCCTGCCAGGCCGCCGGGCGGGATGTCAGTGCCGCCGAGTGGCGCAACTACCTCCCGGGCCGCCCACGTGAGCCGGTGTGCGGTTCCTGATCACCGCCCACCCTCGACCCCTGAAGGCCCGTCACCAGTTCCTCCCCTTTGCCCGCTACGCACCACATCGCCGAAAAGTCTTGTCGGGCAATCGGTTTCATCCGTGCGCGACGCCGGTGTCAACTGGGTGTCAGGGGTGTTGACGCCTCCCCCGGCGAGGGTCACTGTCGAAGCATGCGCATCGCGCTGCTCGGATCACTGCAGGTCAACGACGGACGGACGACCCTCGGCCCGCGCGACCGCGTCGTCCTCCAGGCACTCGCGTCCCGGCCGGGATCGGAGCTCAGCACCGAGGCACTCGCGGACACCCTCTGGGGAGAGGACCTGCCCGAGACCTGGCCGAAGGTCGTCCAGGGCTGCATCGTCCGGCTTCGCAAGGCCCTGGGACCCGAGGCCATCCAGACCTCGCCCAACGGCTACCGCCTCGTCATGCACCAGGACGAGGTGGACCACCTCCACTTCGAACACCTTCTGACGCGAGCACGTGAGCTGCTGGCCAACGGCGAAGCCGAACGGGCCCTCTACGTGACCGGGCAGGCACGCGAGCTGTGGCGTGGGGAGCCGCTCGTCGAGCTCGCGGACTGGGGCCCCGGGCGCGTCGAGGCCGAGCGCCTCGTGGAGCTGTGGCGCGACGCCGAGGACCTCCACGCCGAAGCGGCACTGAGGTCCGGGCGCTACCAGGAAGCCCTGGGCGACGTGCTGCGCATGGTGGCCGAGCAGCCGACCCGCGAGCGACGCTGGGGCCTGCTGGCGCTCGCGCAGTACCAAGCGGGCCGACAGGGCGATGCCCTCCAGACACTGCACCGAGCCAAGGCCACGCTCATCCACGAGCTGGGGCTCGACCCCGGGCCAGAGCTCGCCCGGCTGGAGCAGGCCATCCTGCGGCAGGACCCCTCACTGGCCGCCCAGGCCGTGCTGCCGCCAGCCACGACCGCCTGCCCGTATCTCGGCCTGGTCGCCTACGACGTGGCCGACGCCCCGGCCTTCTTCGGTCGCGAGGCCGACATCACCGCGTGTCTGCAGCGCCTGGACGAGACGAGCGTGCTGGCGGTGCTGGGCCCCTCGGGCTGCGGCAAGTCGTCGCTCACCCGGGCCGGCGTCGCAGCCGCACTCGAGCGGGACGGTCGCCGAGTCACCGTGTTCGCCCCCGGCACCCACCCCACCGACGCCCTGTCCGCCACCAGCTACCGCCCCACTGACGTCATCGTGGTCGACCAGTGCGAGGAGGCCCTCGCCCTCGACCCTGGCTCACCCGAGCGTGTCGAGTTCTTCGACCGGCTCGCCGCCTTCCAGCGCGGGGCAGTCACCGGCCCGGCCCCACGGGAGGGTGGCGCGCTCGTCCTCTCGATCCGCGCGGATCGGCTCGGCGAGCTGTCCGCCCACCCGGAGTTCGCCCGACTCATCCAGCCCGGGCTCTACCTGCTCGGCGCCATGACCGAGCCCGACCTGCGGCTGGCCATCGAGGGACCTGCCGCCCAGGCAGGGTTGCGGCTCGAGCCCGGCCTCGTCGACCTGCTCGTCCGCGAGGTCCAGGGAGAGCCGGCGGCCCTGCCCCTGCTGTCGCACGTCCTGCGCCAGACGTGGAAGCTGCGCGAGGGCAACACCCTCACCGTCGCCGGCTACAGCGCCACCGGCGGGATCCGCGAGGCGATCTCGCAGTCCGCCGAAGGCCTCTTCCGAGATCTCACGTCTCGCCAGCAGGGTGTCCTGCGTGACCTCATGGTGCGGCTCGTCGCACCCGACGACCTCGGCGAGCCCGTCCGACAGCGGGTCCCCCGCCGTTCGGTCGCGACCGACGAGGACCACACCCTGCTGATCGAGCGACTGGTCGGTGCCCGCCTGCTCAGCACCGACGGGGACACCGTGGAGATCGCCCACGAGGCGTTGGCGGTGGCCTGGCCGCGGCTGCGGTCGTGGCTGGACGACGACGTCGACGGGCTCCGGATCATGCGCCACCTCTCCGTCGCGGCGACCAGCTGGGACGACCTCGGCCGCCCCGACAGCGAGCTGTACCGCGGCGTGCGGCAGGCGCGTGCGGCGGAGTGGCACGAACGCGCCGACGCCACACTCACGGACACCGAGCGCGACTTCCTCCACGACTCCGCCGCGCTGGCCGAGAAGGAACAGCAGGCCACGCAGGCCCAGGTGCGACGGGAGCACCGGCTCAACCAACGCCTGCGCCTGGGACTGGCCGGTGTCGCCGCTCTCCTGGCTGTCTCGATCGTCGCCGGGGCGCTCGCCTTCACCGCAGCCGACCGCGCCGACCAGGCGGCGGCCGTGGCAGCAGAACAGGCTCGCGCAGCAGACGCCCGCCGCCTCGGAGCCGAGGCGCTGCGGTCCGAAGCCCTCGACCGGTCCCTGTTGCTCGCCGCCGCCGGCGTCTCGCTGGACGACTCGGTGGACACCCGCAACTCCCTGCTCGCCACCCTTGGCAGGGCGCCATCGCTGGTCGCCAGCGCCCGCAGCGCAGCGCAGATCGTGAGCCTGGGGGTCAACACGGCCACAGGTCACGTGGCAACCATCGCGCTCGGGGACACCGGTCTCGAGCTGCGGGACGGCCGAACCCTGCGATCGGTGTCGCTCCCGGAGAAGCTGCTGGGCGCCTCCGTCTTCGCCAGCCCGGACGGGCGGAGGTACGCCATGACCGTCCGCAACGAGCTGGTCGAGGAGCAAGCCGAGCCACCCGTCCTCCTGCTGGACGCCGACGGAGCCAGGTCGCCGGTGCAGCTGGGCGGCTTCCCGCCCCGGTACTTCGTCTTCGACAACCAGGGCTTCGGCCCGATCAGCCGTGACAACCTGGAGTTCAGCGCCAACAGCCGCTGGCTCGCGGTGGCCATGCGAGACCTCGACGGTCGCAAGCCCGACACCACCGTCGTCTGGGACCTGAGGTCGCCCCGTCGACCCGTGGCGACGGTGCAGCTGGGCGAGGTGCGGGCGCCGACCGTGAGCCCCGACGGCCGCACGCTCTACTCCGTGAGCACTGGTGAACGGCGCCTGCTCGTGACCGACCTGCCCAGTGGCAGGACGCGCCGGACCCTCGCGGCCAAGGACCTCGGCGTACGACACCTCGACGACATCCTGGCGCAGAGCCGGGATGCCCGGACGATGGCGATCGGAGCCGGAGTCGAAGCGGTGCTGCTGGACACCGCGACGTTGAAGCCGAAGGCCTATCTGTCCGGGCAGGGTGCGACGACCGGTCTGGCCTTCTCCCCCGACGGCACCCGGCTGGCTGCAAGTGGGGACCACCTGACGGTCTGGGACCTCAGCGCCAAGGACCCCGTGCGGCTCCTCGTCCAGGAGGGCCAGATGGACCACCCCGCCTTCAGCCGGGATGGGAAGACGCTCTACACGAGGACCTACGCCGGTCTGGTCCAGGAGTGGGACCTCGCCGGTGACCGACGGTTCCTCGCGGCCCGACCCGGCGATCCCCTCGGCTGGAGCGAACCAGCGGCCAGGATCTCGCCTGATGGCAGCAAGATCGGCTACGTAGCCCTCAAACCCGAGTTCCGCGTTCGCGACGTGGCCACCGGCAAGCTCGGTCCCGTGGTGCCGGGGGGCATGGCACAGGGGCGCTACCTCGACATCGCCTGGCACCCGGACAGCAGCACCCTCAACATCACCTCCGGCGACCCGCTCGTCCGGACGTGGAACGGCGCCACCGGCCAGCTCATCGCCGAGCGACGGCTGGCGCCCGCGCCCTCCACCGAGGGCGCCGCGATCGCCTTCTTCAGCCTCGACGGCAAGTACCTCCTCGTCGGCACCACGAAAGGCCGGCTGCACGTCCTCGACGCCCGAACTCTGGTCCCGGCGCGGGACCCGATCCAGGTGTACGAGGACAAGGCGGGAGAGGTCGGCGTGTTCTCACCCAGTGGGGACCGCCACACGGCCTACCTGCCTGACCGCATCGTCGACTACGTCTCCGGGACGGTCCGACCCATGCCTGACCTCGGCGTCGAGGTGAACGCCGTGTTCGCGTCTCCCGACGGGAGACGGCTGGTCGTCGACACGGGCGCCACCGGAGTCGGGCTCCTCGACACGGCCACGATGCACTGGATCTCGCGGCCCAGCGCCGCCGAGGTCGGCCTGGTGGGGTGGTTTGCGCAGTTCAGCGACGACGGGTCACTCTTCGCCAGCGTGAACGAGGACCGGCTGAGCCACTGGGACGGCCGCACCGGCACCTACCTCGGCACCATGACGGTCGACTACGACGGGTTCCCCGCCTTCTCCAAGGACGACAGGCAGCTCGTCTTCGCAGGCATCACCGGCTCCGTCCTGACCTGGCAGCTCGACCACCGGTCGTGGGTCGCGGCGGCCTGTCGGCTGGCCGGTCGCGACCTGACCCATCAGGAGTGGCGCACCTACCTGCCGGGCCGCCCGTACCGTCCTGTCTGCGCGTCCTGATCGAGGTCGCGCAGCGCCTGCCGCAGGACCTCCTCGGCCGAGACACCCTCTGAGCGCGCCTCGGCGACGAGGGCGAGCAGCCGCGCCGCGAGGTCGCCCTGCGCGTCGCCCACGGCAGTGAGGTCGCCACCGGTCCGCTCCCAGCGCGCCAGCACCTTGTCGGCGGCGAGCAGGCTGGGCAACGACCTGGGTATGCCGTGGAGCAGCCCCTGGTGCCCGTCCTCACCGCCACCGTGCGGCGCCTTCTCGGCGCGCTCGGCGGCCTTGATCTGCTCCCAGGCCTGCTCCACCTCCGCGGGGGTCGAGGCGGAGCCGCCGGCGAAGACGTGGGGATGCCGGCGGACCAGCTTCTCGATGATCGCGCCTGCCACGTCGTCGACGTCGAAGGGCTGGGTGTCGTGCTCCTGCCCCACACGAGCCTGGAAGACCACCTGGAGCAACACGTCCCCGAGCTCCTCGCGGATGTGGTCACGGTCGCCGGACTCGATCGCCTCGGCTGCTTCGTGGCTCTCCTCGATGAGGTACTTCACCAGCGACTCGTGGGTCTGCTCGGCATCCCAGGGGCAGCCCCCGGGCGACCGGAGCCGGTCCATGACGGCCACGAGGTCGAGCAGCCGCGAGCCCGGCACGTCCCAGGACGCCACGAGCACCTCCACCTCGGGCGGTGACCCCAGCCGGGAGACCTCCGAGGCGATCGCGTCGGTGAGCCCAGGGTCGCCGTCCGCCGAGGACACCCAGACCACGTCGACCTCCGCTGCCTGGTCCATGAGGGTGCGCGCCAGCTCCGGCGGGGCGACGTCACCGAGGTGACGCACCGGCATACCGGCCTCGGACACGGCGTCCGCCAGCGGCTCGGTGTCGTCGCGCGCGAGGATCTGGTCGGCGGCGTCCAGGGCCCGCCACGCGGCTCGGGTGAAGAGGCCGGCTGCGATCCGCGGGCTGCCGACCAGCAGGGTCAGCCGACCCGGCACCTCGGGCTCAGCCCGCGGGGGTGGTGGCAGGTGCGGCCGGCTGAGCCGGCTCGGCCTTGATCCAGTTGGGCTGGCTCACGCCGAAGCTGACCTCCTTGGAGTCGAAGGTGCCGTAGCGCGGGTTGAGCGTCACCTTCGCCTTGGAGGCGAGCTCGACGACCTTGCCCTGCTCGACGCTGGTGAGCTGCTGGGAGGACAGGCTGGACTTCACGAGCTCGAGGGTGGCCGGCACCGGGTCCTCGATGTTCGCGATGGCGGCCCTGGCCGCCGAGTCGGACAGGCCCTTGCCGGACTCCTCGGCGACCTGGTTGATGAACGAGGCCATCACCAGGCTCGAGAGCGCACTGGCCGTGTTGAGACTCGAGTCGGGGTAGGCCTTGGTGATCTGGGTGGTGGCGTCCTGGACCTCCTGCTCGCTGATCCGGTGTCCGTTGACGACCGCCGCGGTGTCGGCGGTGGCACAGCCGG
Source organism: Pedococcus sp. P2_E5 (assembly GCF_056403895.1). Classification (NCBI taxonomy): domain Bacteria; kingdom Bacillati; phylum Actinomycetota; class Actinomycetes; order Micrococcales; family Intrasporangiaceae; genus Pedococcus; species Pedococcus sp. P2_E5. The sequence continues at coordinate 166,871 of NZ_JBFUEP010000001.1, read as the reverse complement.
CCACAGCCAGCACCCCCACCACGACTGCCGTCACGATCGACCCACGCAGCGCACTCAATGCCTTCACGGACTACATCCTTCACTCGGTACAACGTGGTGGGGCGTACGGCGTTCTCTTGGTACCGCGTCTTTCGCCGTGCAACTTCTCTCGTGGAACGGGTGACTCAGCGGGCCGAGACCGCGCCCTGACCGGTGCCGACCCGGGCTGCGTCGGCGACGCTGCCCAGCAGCACGCCCCGGATGAGGTCGCTGGCCCACTGCAAGACTGCCGTGTCGCGCAGCGGTTGGCCACCCACCCGAGCCGTCGTCGGCTTCGGCACCAGAATGGTATGTAGCGCGTCCTTGACGAGCGACTTCGGGTAGAGCCGCTGCAGCCGCAGCTGCGCCGACTCGGGGAGGTCGACCGGCCCGAACCGGACGAAGTTGCCCTGCACCGAGATGTCCGCGACGCCTGCCTGGCGGGCGACCGTGCGCAGCCGAGCGACCTCCATCAGGTTGCGGACCGGCTCGGGCAGCGGGCCGTAGCGGTCGACCAGCTCGGCCTCGATGTCGGCCAGCGCCTGCTCGTCGAGGACGCTGGCGAGCTTCTTGTAGGCCTCGAGGCGCAGCCGCTCCCCCGGCACGTACTCGTGCGGCAGGTGGGCATCGACAGGGAGCTCGATCTTGATCTCGCCGGGTGCCGTCTCACCGTCTCCGCGGAAGTCCGCCACCGCTTCGCCCACGAGGCGGACGTAGAGGTCGAAGCCGACCCCGGCGATGTGGCCGGACTGCTCGCCGCCGAGCAGGTTGCCGGCGCCGCGGATCTCGAGGTCCTTCATGGCGATCTGGATGCCGGCACCGAGGTCGGTGTGGCTCGCCATGGTCTGCAGCCGGTCGTGGGCCGTCTCGGTCATCGGCTTCTCGGGCGGGTAGAGGAAGTAGCAGTAGGCCCTCTCGCGGCCTCGGCCGACCCGGCCGCGGAGCTGGTGCAGCTGGGAGAGCCCCAGCACATCGGAGCGCTCGACGATCAGTGTGTTGGCGTTGGAGATGTCGAGGCCGGTCTCGACGATCGTCGTGCAGACCAGCACGTCGAACTTCTTGTCCCAGAAGTCGAGGACGACCTGCTCCAGCTTGTGCTCGCCCATCTTGCCGTGGGCGGTGGCCACCCTGGCCTCGGGGACGAGCTCGCGGACCCGACTTGCGGCGCGCTCGATGGTCGACACCTTGTTGTGGACGAGGAAGACCTGCCCCTCACGCAGCAGCTCGCGCCGGATCGCGGCCACGATCTGCTTCTCGTCGTAGGCGCCGACATAGGTCAGGACCGGGTGCCGCTCCTCGGGAGGCGTTGCGAGCGTTGACATCTCACGTATGCCGGTCACGGCCATCTCGAGGGTGCGCGGGATCGGGGTGGCCGACATGGCGAGCACGTCGACGGCGGTCCGCAGGGTCTTGAGCTGTTCCTTGTGCTCGACGCCGAAGCGCTGCTCCTCGTCGATGACCACCAGCCCGAGGTCCTTGTATCGGATCGTGCCGCCGAGCAGCCGGTGCGTGCCGATGACCAGGTCGACACTGCCGTCCGCGAGGCCGGCGATGGTCTCGCGGGCCTCCTTGTCGCTCTGGAAGCGGGACAGCGGCCGCACCACGACCGGGAACTGCTGGTAGCGCTCGGTGAAGGTCTGCAGGTGCTGCTGGACGAGCAGGGTGGTCGGCACCAGCACCGCCACCTGCTTGCCGTCCTGGATCGCCTTGAACGCGGCGCGCACGGCGATCTCGGTCTTGCCGTAGCCCACGTCGCCGCAGATGAGCCGGTCCATGGGCACGGTGCGCTCCATGTCGGACTTGACCTCGTCGATCGAGCTGAGCTGGTCAGGGGTCTCGACATAGGAGAAGGCGTCCTCGAGCTCACGCTGCCAGGGGGTGTCCGGCGCGAAGGCATGGCCCTTCGTGGCCATCCGGGCCGAGTAGAGCTGGATCAGCTCGGCCGCGATCTGCTTGACGTACTTGCGCGCCCTGCCCTTGGTCTTGGCCCAGTCGCTCCCGCCCATCTTGTTGAGCGTCGGCATCTCGCCACCGACGTAGCGGGTCACCTGGTCGAGCTGGTCGGTGGGCACGAAGAGCCGGTCTCCCGGTTGTCCGCGCTTGCCGGGGGCGTACTCGATGAGGAGGTACTCACGGGTCGCGGCGCCGACGGTGCGCTGCACCATCTCGACGAACTTCCCGACACCGTGCTGCTCGTGGACGACGTAGTCGCCGGGCTTGAGCTGGAGCGGGTCGACCTGGTTGCGCCGCCTCGAGGGCATCTTGCGCATGTCCTTCGTGGACCCGCCCTGCCCGGGCGTGCCCGTGAGGTCGGTCTCGGTGATGAGGGCGAACTTGCTTGCAGGAGAAAGGAACCCGCTGCCGACGCTGCCGGTGGTCAGGTGCACGACACCGTCGCCGAGGTCGCTGAGGTCGGCGTCGAGACGGGCGGCGACCGACTCGTCGGCCAGCACCTCGGCGACGCGGCGGGCCAGGCCGGGCCCCTCGGTGACGACCACGACCCGCCAGCCGTCGGTGACCCAGCGCTGGAGGTCGGCGACGGCCTCCGGAGTGCTGCCGCGATACCGCGGAGCCTCCTCCAGGCCGGTGTTGACGACCACGGAGTCGCCCTCGGCGAGCTCCTCGTCGGCGACGAACGGGCCGAGGTCCCACCACGGCATACCGGAGCCCTGGGCGTGGGCACGGAGGTCGGCCAGGCTCCAGAACGACGCGGTGCCGAGGATCCCCTGGAGGTCGATCGGCACGGTGTTGCCGACGGCGGCGTTGGCCCAGCCGGCCTCGAGGAACTCCTGGCTCGTGGCGACGAGGTCGTGGGCCCGCGTGCGCACGCGTTCGGGGTCGCACAGGACCACGGCGGTGCCTTCACGCAGGGTGTCGAGGACGCTCTCCATGCCGTCCACGAGGGCCGGCGCCAGCGACTCCATGCCCTCGACGGCGATGCCCTCGGCGAGCTTGGCCAGCAGGTCGACCGCGCCGGGCAGCTGGTCCATCAGCGCGGCCGCGCGAGCGCGCACCGAGTCGGTGAGCAGCACCTCGCGGCAGGGCGGCGCCCACAGTCCGTGCTCGGCGACCTCGAGGCTGCGCTGGTCGGCGACCTTGAACCAGCGGATCTCCTCGACCGTGTCGCCCCAGAACTCGACCCGCACCGGGTGGTCCTCGGTCGGCGGGAAGACGTCGAGGATGCCGCCCCGCACCGCGAACTCGCCGCGCCGCTCCACGAGGTCGGTGCGGGTGTAGGCCGCGGCCGCGAGGTGCTCGACGACCTCCTCCAGGGGCGCGTCGTCGCCGGCCCTGAGGGCCACCGGGGCGAGGTCACCGAGGCCCTGGGACACCGGTTGCAGGACGGCCCGCACGGGGGCCACGACGACGTCGAGCGGGCCGTAGGTCGGATCGGAGGGGTCCGGGTGCTTGAGCCGGCGCAGCACGGCGAGCCGCTTGCCCACGGTGTCGCTGCGCGGACTGAGCCGCTCGTGGGGGAGGGTCTCCCAGGCCGGGAACTCGGCCACGCGGTCGCGGTCGAGGAAGCAGCCGAGAGCCGCGACGAGGTCCTCGGCCTCGCGCGTCGTCGCCGTCACCGCCAGGATCGGCCGACCGCTGTCACGCGCCAGCGCGGCGATGAGGGCCGGCCTGGCGCCGGCCGTGACGGCGAGGTCGGCAGCCGGTTCGCCCGCACGGGCGACCGCGAGGGCCCGACCGACGGCGGCATCGGCACCGAGGAGGTCGAGCAGCGGGGCGAGGGTCATGAAGGGGCTCCTGGAGACAGCTGGGTCCGGGCACGGCGGCTGCGTGGACAGCACGAAAGCCCCACAGCAAACGACGTGCGGGGGTCACCGCGAGTGGGGTGTCCACCACTCTAACCGCCGCCACCGACCGCCCCTCCCACGCACGGCGACGTGTGCCGGGTGGTCACCGCCCGGCACACGTCGCACGTGGCGCGGGGCCGGCGCGCCACCATCGTCCCCCGAGGGTGGCGCGGGCCCCGCTGGCTCTACCTCGTGTCACCCTCGCTGCGGTGACGTCCCGGTTCGCGAGGGGTGTCCTGGGTGTCCTCGGCCGCGTGGGCCCGCCGCACTCGCGCAGCGACGGTGATCGCCGCGGCCCCGGCTGCCGCCGTGGCCAGCCCGATCCCGGCGACACCGGCGGTGTCGCTGCCGGTGAAGGCCAGGGACGAAGCGGACTGCCCGTTGCCACGTCCTGCGGCCGAGCCTGACGAGAGTGAGCCTCCGGAGGAGCTCTCGCCCGAGCCCGAGCCCGGCGGCGCCCCGGACGCGGCCGAGGCCGAGTCCATCGAGACCACGGTCACGACAGGCACGAGCCACACCGCGCCCGCCGCTGCCGCAACACCCCTGAGGACGACTCTTCGGTCAGGTCCTCCACTGTCATTGTCTCCCTGCATGCCCTGCTCCTGCCTGCTTGGCACCGCAGGAGGGCGACGTCCTCGCGGACGCAGTCCTCCTGGGTAGGCCGATCGTAGGCGCCGGCATGGCACTCGCACAGGGTGCTTTTGGCTGACCACGCTCTACGACATCAGCCGTAGGACAACCGCCCTGAGGTCACCTAGCGTCATAAGTCATGGGGGCAGGAGGGCCGGACGCGTGAAGACCGTGGAGCTGTTGAACGCTCGGCTGTCCGCCCTGACCTTCACCGAGCTGCTCACGGAGTTCGACAGCGGTTTCGTGGTGTTCCACAACCTCGACACCCTGCGCAAGCTCCAGGACCACCGGGACTTCCGCGACGCGTGCGCGACTGCGCAGTACCAGCTGGCCGACGGACAGATCGTGGTGCTCGCCTCGCGGCTGCTGGGGAGCCCTGTCCCCGAACGGATCTCGGGCAGCGACTTCCTCGGCGCCTTCTGCCGGCACCACCGCGCGGACGACGACGTGCGTGTCTTCCTCCTCGGTGCCGCGCCGGGAGTCGCTGCCGAGGCCGCCCGCCGGATCAACGACCGCGCCGGCCGCGCTGTCGTGGTCGACTCGTTCTCCCCGGCCCAGGGCTTCGAGCGCGACGACTTGGCCAGCACCGAGGTCGTCGACCGCATCAACCGGTCGGGCGCCACGGTGCTCGCCGTGGCACTGGGCGCGCCACGCCAGGAGCTCTGGATCGCCGCCCACCGGGCACGGCTGCCCGAGGTGACCCGCTTCCTGCCCGTCGGGGCGACGCTCGACTTCGAAGCCGGACGGGTGCGTCGGGCCCCCGCGTGGGTCAGCCGGGCGGGGTTCGAGTGGCTCTACCGACTCGGCACCGAACCCCGACGGCTGTGGCGCCGCTACCTCCTCGAGGGCCCTCGAGTCCTGGTGCTGCTCTGCCGCCAACGCGTCGGCCGGTACCGCGACCCCTTCGCTGATCCACCGGACGCGCCAGCCACCGAGTCGTTCGCCGATCCGTTCGGGCCCGGGGATGCCCTTCACCGCACACGACACACCTCGAGGAGCAGCCATGCGTGAGCTGTCACAGATCATCCGGGACTCGGTCGCGGTGAAGGAGGCGATCCTGTCCGACCGGGAGCTCCTCGTCACCATCTCCGAGGTCTCCCAGATGCTCGCGGAGACCCTCGGCGCCGGTCGCAAGGCACTCTTCTGCGGCAACGGGGGCAGCGCCGCCGATGCCCAGCACCTGGCTGCGGAGTTCTCCGGGCGCTTCCTCTTCGACCGCCCCCCGCTCTACGCGGAGGCGCTGCACGTCAACACGTCCTACCTGACGGCCGTCGCCAACGACTACTCGTACGCGGACATCTACTCCCGGATGCTGCGCGGGTCCGGGCGGGAGGGCGACGTGCTCTTCGGGCTCACCACGTCGGGCAACTCGCCGAACATCCTCCAGGCGGCCCAGGTCGCTCGCGAGCTCGGAATGGTCGTCGTCGGCATGACCGGCAGGACCGGTGGCAAGCTCAAGGAGTACTGCAGCTACCTCATCAACGTGCCCTCCGAGACGACGGCCCACATCCAGGAAGCCCACATCACCATCGGCCACGCGATGTCGGAGTTCGTGGAGGAGACCTTGTTCTCCTCCTACAAGCCTCAGGTCGAGTCGTCCACGACCCACGTCGAGGCCTCCATGACCCAGGTCGAGGTCTGAGCGGCGCCATGCCCACCGAGGTGGAGACGGACAGCCGGCTGCTGCCGTTCCGGATGGACCGCACCTGGACGGTCTTCCTGGACCGTGACGGGGTGCTCAACCGTCGGGTCGAAGGCGACTACGTCCGCTCGGCTGACCAGTTCGAGCTCCTCCCCGGCGTCCCCGAGGCCGTGGCGGCGCTGTCGGGGGTCGCGGGACGAGTGGTCGTGGTGACCAACCAGCGCGGGATCGGCCTCGGCCTGATGACCGCGACAGACGTGGCGGTCGTGCACGACGAGCTGCGCCGCCAGGTGACGGCGGCGGGCGGACGGATCGACGCCGTGGTCGTCTGCCCCCACACGCTCGAGGACGGCTGCCGTTGCCGCAAGCCGGGACCGGGCCTGGTGGAGCAGGCCGCAGCGACCGACCCGGGCATCGACCTTCGCCGCGCCGTCGTGGTCGGCGACTCGGTCAGCGACATGGGGCTCGCGGCCGGCCTGGGACTGCCCGGCGTGTGGATCGGGGGTCCACCACCGGCGGACGCCACCGGTGCGGTCGCCGGCTTCGACGACCTCGCCTCGTTCGCCACGGCCGTGCTCGCCGCGTCCTTGCCCGCCACGGCCGTGCTCGCCACGTCCTTGCCCGCCACGGCCGCACACCCGGAGGAGGGGCTGCCATGAGGGTCAGGGCCCGCGCACCGCTGCGGCTCGGTCTCGCTGGTGGTGGCACCGACGTGTCGCCGTACTGCGACCTGCACGGTGGACTGGTGCTCAACGCCACGATCGACAAGTACGCCTACTCCTCCATCGATCCGGCCGAGGACGGCACCGTGACCTTCGTCGCGGCCGACCGTCAGGAGCGGGTCAGCATGGGCGCGGACGAGTTCTCGGCCGACGGCCCCATGGCCCTGCACCGCGGGGTCTACAACCGCGTCGTCAAGGAGTTCAACAGCGGCCAGCCCATCCCGCACACCCTCACGACGTACAGCGACGCCCCGCCCGGATCCGGTCTGGGGTCGTCGTCGACGCTGGTCGTGTCGATGGTCAAGGCCTACACAGAGCTGTTGAGCCTGCCGCTCGGGGAGTACGACATCGCGCGGCTGGCCTACGAGATCGAGCGGGTCGACTGCGGGCTGGCGGGCGGGCGCCAGGACCAGTACGCCGCGACCTTCGGCGGGTTCAACTTCATGGAGTTCCTGCCGGGCGAGCGGGTCATCATCAACCCGCTTCGCGTCAAGGGGTGGATCCTCAGCGAGCTCGAGGCCTCCCTCCTCCTGTACTTCGGAGGTGTCTCGCGGGAGTCCGCCGCGATCATCGACGAACAGGTCTCCAACGTCCGGCGCGGGGACCTGAGAGCGGTGGCAGCGATGCACGCGCTGAAGACGGAGGCCCTGGCGATGAAGGAGAGCCTGCTCAAGGGCGACTTCGACGGGCTCGTGGAGTCGATGCAGATCGGGTGGGATGCCAAGAAGCGCATGGCTCGCAGCATCACGAACCCTGCCATCGAGGAGGCCTACCTCCTCGCGGAGTCCGCAGGGATGCGCGCCGGCAAGATCTCGGGGGCCGGCGGTGGAGGCTTCATGATGATGCTCGTGGATCCAGTGCGTCGTATGGACGTCATCCGCGGCCTGCAACAGACCTCCGGCGAGGTCATGACGTGTCGCTTCACCAAGGCCGGCAGCGAGAGCTGGCGGCTGCCGTGACGCAGGCAGCGACCACCGGGGGGCCGACACCCGTTCGCCTGCCGCCGGCGGTCGTCCTCGCGGGTGGGCTGGGTACCCGCCTGCGCCCGGTCGTGGAGGACATGCCCAAGCCCATGGCCCCCGTCGGCGGCCGGCCGTTCCTGGCACTGGTCCTCGACGAGCTCGTGACGGCAGGGGTCCCGCTGGCGGTCCTGGCGGTCGGCTACCGCCACGAGGCGATCGTCGAGCACTTCGGCGACGAGTACCGCGGCATGCCTCTGGCGTACTCGGTGGAGGTCGAGCCCCTCGGCACCGGCGGCGCCGTGCGGGATGGCTGGCGGATGGCCGACGCCGACCAGGTCCTCGTCCTCAACGGCGACACCCTGCTCGGACTCTCCTTCACCGGGCTGGCCCAGACCCACGCCCACGTCGGAGCTGCCGTCACGATGGTGGTTCGGCACGTGGAGGACACCAGCCGTTACGGGGCGTTGGACCTGGTGGCCGGCAGGGTGTCGGGATTCCAGGAGAAGGGGCGTCCGGGGCCCGGCCACATCTACGGCGGCGTCAGCCTGCTCGGCGCGGCCTGCCACCCGCTGCTGGAGATCCCTGGGCCCTTCTCGCTCGAGAACGACGTCCTCGTGCGCTCCGTGGCGACCCTTCGCCCGGCTGCGCACCTGACCGACGGCTACTTCGTCGACATCGGGATCCCGGCCGACTACGCTCGGGCGCAACAGGACCTGGGGGGCCCAAGCCCGGTGAACCAGCCGGACACGTACGCCCTGGAGCGATTCTGATGCTCCGCCGCTCGAGCGCCACCAGCAGTGACCCCACGGTGGTCGACTGCTCGGTGCTCATCGTGTCCTACAACAACCCGGATGACCTGGCCCGGCTGCTGCAGAGCCTCGACACCGCCGCGGGTGACCTGTCCGTGGCAGTGACGGTGGTGGACAACGCGAGTACCTGCGACGTGGGCCCGATCGTCGCCGCCCATCCGGGAGTCGGTCTGATCCGCTCGGCCGCCAACCTCGGCTACTCAGGTGGTGTCAACCTGGCCGCTCGCGAGGCGCCCCGAGGTCGATGTGTGTTGGTGCTCAACCCGGACGTGGTGGTGACGGCCGGCTCGTTGGAGGCCCTGACCGAGGCGGCCCTGCGCTACGGGGCCGCGGTCCCGGTCATCCGCGGTTTCGATGGGCGCCGCGAGTGGTCGCTGCGACACGAGCCGAGCGTGCTGCGCGCCCTGGGCGAGGCGCTGCTCGGCGACCACCTCCCGGGACGCCCCGCGTGGCTGTCCGAGATCGAGCGCGGCTCCCAGGCCTACCTCGCAGACCGATCGGTCGACTGGGCCACCGGGGCCGCGGTCATGGTCAGCGAGGCGGCCGGCGATGCCGTGGGCGAATGGGACGCGCAGCGCTTCTTCCTCTACTCCGAGGAGACCGACTACTGTCGGCGCCTTCGCGAGGCGGGGTATGCCGTGCGGTTCGTTGCCGGGGCCGAGGTGGTCCATCGCGGTGGAGGTTCCGGAAGCTCCCCCGACCTTGCCGCCCTCCTGGCAGTGAACCGGGTGCGCTACTACCGCAAGTGGCACGGGCGCCCGGCGACGGCCGTCTTCGCGGTCGTCGTGGTCGTCCAGCACCTGCTGCGGGCCGCGCGCGCGGGCGACCGGCGCGCCCTGGCAGTCCTGACCTCGAAGCGGCGCAGGGGCACCCTTCCCGGTGCCGCCACGGCGCCCCGATGAGCGCCAGGGCGCTGGGGTCGGTGGTGATCCCCGCGCACAACGAGGTGTCACTGGTCGGGCGCGCACTCGCGGCCATCGAACCCGTGGCCCTGGCCGGGCACGTCGAGGTGACCGTGGCCTGCAACGGTTGCACGGACGGGACTCCCGAAGAGGCGCGGCGTTTCGGCTGGGCCACGGTCCTCGAGGTGCCCGTGGCTTCGAAGGTGGAGGCGCTACGGGCGGCGGACCGGGCCACGAGTGCCCTGCCCCGGGTCTACCTGGACGCCGACATCGTGCTCCCGGCAGAGGCATTGGCTCTGCTCCTGCGGACACTGCGCTCCGGCGAGTACCTCGCAGCCCGACCGCCGCTGAGCTACGACACCCGCGGGGCCGGCCCCGTCGTGCGGGCCTACTACCGTGCCCGCGAACGCGTGCCGCTGCTCACCACCTCCTTGTGGGGTGCGGGGGTCTACGGACTGAGCGAACGGGGCCGCGCACGGTTCGGTGAGTTCCCCGACGTCACGGCCGACGACCTCTTCGTCGCCCAGCTGTTCTCGTCCTCGGAGTTCGTCGTCCTCGAATGCCCCCCGGTCTCGGTCGTCACGCCCCAGCGCGTCACGGACCTGCTGAGGGTCCTGCGCCGGACGTACCGGGGACAGTCCGAACTGGGCGCTCGCGCTTCCGCAGCCGCGACCTCGTCGACCTCCACCACCCTGCGGCAGCTGTTCGGCACGGCGCAGAGCAGTCCGGCTGCCTTCGTGGACGCGGTCGTGTACGTCGCGCTCACGCTCCTCGGCCGTCTGGGTGCGCGTCTGGTGCGACGCGCCACCTGGGAGTCGGACCGAGCACCTGCAACGCACTGACATCCCCGCCGGAAGCCGTAGCGGCGCCCAGCGGGGATGTCAGTGACCGCGGCGGAGACGGGGGTGGGACGGCCGTCCCACCCCCAGTCACCGGTTCAGCAGGAGATGGTTCGGTGCTCGTAGCTGGCCAGCGTGACCGACGTCGTCCCACACGGGGTGGTCAGAGTTGCCGTCTGCGACGTCGTCGCCATGTTCACGATGACGGCACCGGACGTCTTGCCCAGCACCCGCACGTTGCCGTTCGTCGACGACGCGGTGGCGTCGGCCTGGTTCAGCAACGGCGCGACGGCCGCGATCTGGTCCGAGACGACGTCGACGCGCGCCTTCACCGCGGCTGCAGCCGAGTCGCGAAGCAGTGCATCCTCCCAGCCGCCACCCCCGCCGAAGTCGTGGATGAACAGCTCGATGCCATCTGCGCCGGACGCGAGCAGGGTCCAGACGGCGACCTCGTACTGAGCGGGGGTGATCCGCGTGGAGTCGAAGGGACGGGTGGTCTCAACGAATCCCCACAGGGGCTTGTCGTTCCCACACGCCGCCTTGAGGGCATCCATGCCCTCCGCGTAGCCGACGGCTCCAGGGCGTCCTTCCCACGGGTCGGTGAATCCGTAGTAGTCCACGGAGGCGATGTCAGCCGACGCGCAGTAGGCCCGCTTGTCCGCGGCAGTCACGGCCACGCCGTTGTTCCAGCCGTTGACGATGCCCTTGGAGAAGTTGACGTACGTGGGCCGGTTCGGGTCGCCCGCACGGGCGGCGGACGCCTTGCTCGCGAGCTGCGCGGGGGTCGTGCCGTTCATGTCGGGCTCGTCCGCGAGGATGTGCCCGCGCACCGTGCTGCCGTTGGGCTTGGCCTCCATGGCGGGAGCTCCCGTGTCCCAGTTGGCGAGGGCCTGCGCACCGGCGGCCCCGAACGCGTTGAGGACGTCCTGCGCGTGTCCCGGGTAGGCGCCGGCGTCGGTCGGCCACGACCAGACACCCACGTACGTGTTGACCCCGAGCGCCTTCCACTGCGACGTGGTGTCAGCCTGCCTCGTGGGGTCCTGCATCCACACGCCGATGGGGAACTGCGAGGCGCTGAACTGCGGTCCCTTGGACCACTTCTTGTAGTAGTCCAGGATGGGCGTAGGCCCGGAGGGGACCGGCACTGAAGCCGTTGCCGGGGCGGTCGGCGTCGTGGAGGACGACGTCGTCGTGGTGGTCGTCGACGGCGCAGTGCTCGTCGTCGAGGTCGCCGTCGTCGAGCTGGACGTCGTCGACGACGGGGTCGTGGTCGAGGACGTCGATGTCGTGCTCGTCGGCGCCGTGCTGGCCTTGCGAACGGCGTTGAAGCGCACGTCCGCGTAGTAGTTCGTGTTGTTGCTCGTCAGGGTCGGGAAGCCGCTTCCCGACTTGTACACCCCACGAAGCGCCTTGAGGTACGGCGTCTGGTAGGGACCGGGGGCGAAGTAGCCTGCGTCGGCGGCGGAGTGCCCCGACGTCGTGTACGAAACGGTGTACGTCGATCCGGCGCTCACGGTCAGCGCTCTCGGCAGCGCTGCCTGCTGCCAGCCCGACGCGGTCTCACCGGTGAAGGTGACGCTGGCGAGGCGCTTGCCGGCCGCGTCGTAGACGTTTCCGACGTGCGTCCCCGTGTTCGTGGCGGCCTTGTAGAAGCGCACGTGGGTGATCTTGCCGCCGACCCGGGGAACGATCACGGAGCCCAGCTCGAGGCTACCGACGGCCGCGCTGGCGGGAGTGGCCGGGACGGCCGACCCCCACAGCGTGACACTGGTCTGCGAGCTGACTCGTTTGCCGTTCACGGCCTCGACCGGGCTGGCGACCATCGCGGCGAGCGCGATCACGCTCATCACGGCGGTGAGGACGACAGCGACGGACTTGCGTGGCAGGGGTATGACTCGACTGTGGGGCATGCGATGGGAGGGCAAGGCGAACTCCTTGGCGTGGCCGGAGGTCGGGGGGGTCCGGGCCACAGACTGCTGCCATCTCGACAGGCACGGGCCGACGCCGCTCCTGCAGGGAGCCAAAAGTACGCCAGCCCTGCAGCTCCGGCGTACCCTGCCACACTCGCTGGGTCAATTTCCAGTTACTGCGGTTTCGTGTCTCAGAATTCGGGCCCAATGCCTTGTTTTGTGATGTTTTGCCCCAGAAAATTGTCCGTCATTTGTCCGAGGCGGACCAGGATTCATCCGCCCACGGGTGCCTCGAAAGCCTCGTCGGGCATTGGTCTCGGCTGACATACTGGCTCCGGGGTGAGCACCTCCCCCGAGAGGGGTGAAGGACATGGACGCCAGGGGATGTGGGCAATGAGGTACGCGCGGGGCGCCCGGAAGCTGTTCGACCTCGTCCAGGCTGAGCTGCGCAACCGTCCGTATGTCCCCGCGGGGCACTACTACTCGCCGCGCACGTCGGGCGAGGACATCGCCCGCGCGAAGGCCGGCCGACGGCCGCCAGTCGGGATCGACCTCAACGAGGACGCCCAGCTCGATCTCGCCCGGAGGCTGAAGTTCACCGTCCCACCGGTCCGGCGGTGGACTCCCGACGAGAACGACATGTACGGCCCCGCCGACGCCTCGGTCCTGCGGTCGCTGCTGTTGGACAGGCGACCGAAGAGGGTCGTGGAGATCGGGTCGGGATTCTCGACCGCGGTCATGCTCGATGTCGCGGAGCAGGAGCTGCCCGAGCTCACGGTCACCTGTGTGGAGCCGTATGCCGACCGGTTGCGTTCACGCCTGCGGCCCGGTGACTCAGAGCGCCTCACGTTGGTCGAGAAGCCGGTACAGACCATCAGCCCCGAGGACCTGGCTTCCATGGTGGGGCCTGGAGACATCTTCTTCATCGATTCCACGCACGTGGTCAAGGCCGGCTCCGACGTGGCTCACCTCTTCCTGCACACCCTGCCGCTCCTCGCCCCCGGCGTTCTCGTCCACGTGCACGACGTCTTCTGGCCGTTCGAGTACCCCGACGGTTGGCTCGACCACCGGCGCGACTGGACCGAGCTCTACCTGCTGCACGCGTTCCTGCTGCACAACGACGCGTGGCGGACGACCCTGTTCACCTCGTGGCTCTGGCAGGAACACCCCGAGCTCGCAGCTCCGACGACCCCACACGAGCGTCCGGGATCGTTCTGGTTCGAGCGGGTCTCCTGACGACCGCTCGGCCCTGAGGCGAGGTCAGCCCGGTAGGCCCAGACCAGTGCTCGGCTGCCGACCAGTGCTCGGCTGGACGACGCCAGCCAGGCTGGGGCTAGCGCCCGCCGCCACCGCCCTGGTCTCCGCCGCCACCGCGGCCGCCACCGCCCTGGTCTCCGCCGCCGCCTCCAGTGCGGGGCGCGCCCGAAGCCGCGTGGGCAGAGGCCATCGCCACCACCTGGACCACCGGCACCACCCAGGCCGTCGCGATCCCGACGCCGGCAGCCCGCAAGGTGGTGCGCCGGCTCACGGTGAAACTGCGCTGCTCTTCGGCTGACCGGTCCATCGAAATCCTCCGCTGCTTAGGGCCAAAACAAGGCGTGTGCCCACGATAGGGAAGGTTTGCCTGCGCCACAGTGGGCAAACGACCGAGATGAGGCTCAACCAGATGACGTAGCAACGACGTAGGGGGCCGGCGCTACAGTGACGTCAATGGATGCAGACGCAGTGCTGGCGACGACGCCCACCAGCTCGGCCATGGCCGTCGGTGACGAGCTGTCCGTCTTCGACACCCGCTCTGGACAGGCCGTGTCGTTGAACCGCACCGCGGCCGCGGTCTACCAGGAAATCGACGGCATCAGGCCCGTTCGAGACATCGTGACGCGCGTCGCCGCGACCTTCGGCCAGCCGGAGCACGACGTCGAGGCAGACATCCTGGCTGCCTTGGACGCCATGGCCGAGGCCGGCCTGCTGTCCGACGGCTGAGGCCCGTCACGGCGAGGCGCCCGTTGCCTCACCGCCCGCGCGCCCGGGCCTGCTCCACCACTGCGTCGACGAACTCGGCCACGCCCTGATCCCCACCGTCCGGGCGCAGCGGCGAGTCGACGTTCGTCGGGTCGAACAGACCGCTGTCCGGCGTGAGTGGACCACCCTCGCGCGTGCGCATCCACGACAACGACTTGCCGACGGCGCGCGCCATGCTCAGTCGCGGCGAGGCGCTGGTCGCCCGTGCCAGCAGGCGACCCACGGACCCGGTGTCCACGACCGCCTCCGGCGGCCAGACGCCGTCGACGCCGCCCACCACGACCCTCCACAGTGAGCGTCCCCCCACCTCGACGACGAGGCCAGCGGGCAGCTCGATGTCGAGCGTGCGACTGGCCCTGGTCAACATCAGCTGCGTGGCTGGCCCGGCATGCCAACGCCGCGCCCGCGCGGGCAGCAGCTCGACCTCTGGTTTCGTGAGGGCGGCCAGTCCGCCCCGGATGTCCGCGAACCACAGCAGGCGGTTGCCCCCGGACTGTGCCGCGTGCAGGGCGAGGTGGACGAGCGTGTCCAGCCGATCGAGGGTCAGCACCCTGGTGCCCTGCAGGTCGATGGCACGGCCCCGAGCCAACAGCTCGGCGACGGGAGGGCTCTGGTCCCTCTCGGGCCGGGCGTACCCCAAGGACCAGTGCAGGTCGACCGCCCCACCGGCGGGGCCGGTCAGGCGCAGCTCTTGGACGCCCTCACGCGAGAGAAGGGGCCAGTTCGCATCCACGAGCGTGAAGCCGCCACGTCCGAGCGACTCCAGCGCCGCCGGCAGCTGCCTGGGTCGCACGAGCAGGTCGAGGTCGACGTAGGCGCGGTGCAGTGGATTGGTGTGGCAGGTCCTGGCAACCGCGGGACCCTTCACCACGATGAAGTCGACGTCGGCGCTCCCCAGGGCCGCGGCCGCCTCTCGCAGGTTGGCCCCCACCTGCTGCTGGCGTGCAGCCACGCGGTGCACGGCGGCGTCGATGCCGGGCACCGTGATGCCGACAGCCGCTCCCGCCTCGCGCACCCAGCCCTCCACGCCGTGCGCGACAGCCGCGCCGCCGAGGTCAGGCGGGGGCGCCCCGCCAGAGCTCCAGGTGCTGCTTCGGCGCTCGGCTGGCCGTAGCGCGTCGACGAGCCAGCCGCGTACCTCGCGGCCCATTCTGGTCATGACAGCACCTCGTTGCGGTCTGCCTCCTCGTCAAGCGCTGCGGTGCGCCAGACCTGGTAGCGGCTCGACCAGGAGTGCGCCTCCAGGAACGCCTGGCGGTCCGCTTCAGGCTGCGGGGGCAGCTGCGCCGCACGTCGGATCCGGTCCGTCATGGACGCGCCGCACGGGACCAACAGGCAGCGCTCGCTGACGCCTCGCATCGGCTCGAGGTCCGACGCGACCACGGGGCGGCCGGATGCGAGGTACTCGTAGAGCTTCAAGGGGCTCATTGCCCGCGACATCGGGGTCTCCCGGTGCGGGATCAGGCAGACGTCGGCGACAGCCGCGATCGCGAGCACCTGGGGACGAGGCACGGCCGGCCGAATGTGGACGTTCGGCGCCGCGGCCAGGTCGGCGAAGCGTGCAGGGTCCGTCATCGGCCCCACGAGGAGGAAGGACCAGTCCCGCATCTCCGCGGCCGTCCTCGCGAGGCTCGCGACATCGACCCGCTCCTCGAGCGCACCGGCGTAGAACGCGATGGGACCCCGAATCTCACCGATCCACTGCGGAAGGGGCGGGAGCGCATGGAAGCTCTCGGGCGCGACCCCGTTGGGCACCACCCAGGACCGTGGCGCGCCGATGTGCTCGACCACTGCCCGGCTGACGCCGATGACCTTGACGTCCCGCTCGGCCATCTCTCGGTAGCTCCACGCATACAGGTCGCGTGACGGGGCGAGTGGCGGGTACTCCAGCCAGTCGTCCCAGGCGAAGTAGACGACGTCGCGCCAGTTTCGGCGGTCCGCCACAGCGGCATGAACGGGGTGACAGGTCACCAGCACGGACCGCGGCCCGCCACCACCACGGCGCACGAGCCAGTCGTCGAGATGCCGGTAGGCCTGGGCCGCCCCCAGGTCCACCCCGTCGCCCCGTGCCCAACGACGGGGATGCACGAGCGAGCGCCTAGCCATGGCCGGGAACCCCCGGTTCGGGGGCAACGCCCTCCGCTTCACGCGTCCGAGGTGGTTGCGCAGTGGGTCGGACACGACCACTGAGGGAACCGTGGAGTCATGCACGAGCTGGTGTGCCATCTGGTCGGCGGACCACGAGAAGTCACGGGCCGCCGCATCCGCCCACGTGTGGAAAGCCAGGGCGAACGTGACCGGGGGCGCGGGGGGGCCATTCACGAGGAGGCCGCCGGTGCCGCGGCACGGTGATCCGCCGAACCCACAGCGCTCAGGGCGGCATCCACCGCTGCCGCCTCCTCACGCGCTCGAGCCAGCCCCCACAACGCGCCGGCACATCCCACCAACAGGGCGAAGGTGAACAGGGTCTGTCGGAAGGAGAACTCGTCGAAGGCACCAGCGGACACCGCGATCGCCGCGATGGCGGCGGCCAGCGCCTGTCCGAGGCCTCGATCGTCGGGACGGGTCGACCGCTTCCTGTAGCCGCGGGCGATTCCCATGCCCACGACGAACAGCGCGCACAGCATCAGGGCCCCGAGCAGGCCGCCCTCGAGATAGGCGAGGACGTACTGGTTGTCGACGTAGAAGTAGGACGTCGGCGAAAAGGTCCCCAGGCCGCGTCCGAACAGTTCGTGACCGCTGATGAGCTGCGGGATGTGGGCGTAGTCCTCGGTCCTCGCCGAGATGCTGGAGTCCGCCGAACCAGCAAAGACGAAGTCGCGCAGCGTGCCGAGGAGACCGGGCACCGCCGCTCGGAACAAGCCAAGTCCCACCACGCCGAGGATGGCGGCGTTCAGCCGAGCACGCGGGCTCAGGTGAACGGCATACACGACGATGGCCACGGCCATGCCGAGGAGGCCGGACCGGGACACGGTCATCGGGGTGACGGTGACGATGGCGCCGAGTGACAGCCAGGAGATGACCCGACGCGACTTTCGCGCCTGCGTGAGGGCGAAGTGCATGGCGATGGGGGCGACTGCGCCCAGGGCGACGGCGTACTCGATCGGATGGGTGGCGGCAGCCTGGACCCGCACGAAGCCCGCCCGCGTGTCCACATGCCCCCCGATGTCGGAGGTGAGCCCCGGCAGGTGCATCAGCGAGCGGAAGTCCAGCCCCACGCTGAACTCCGCGATCCCGATGAGGGCGGACAGGCCGACGAGGACCACCAGGCGGAAGAGCACGTCGTGGACGGCCTCTCGCGTGGGCAGCCCGTCCACGGCGAGGAGCAGGATCCCCAGGGCAGCCGCCAACGGGAAGAGCTGCCGCATGGACCCCGCGCTCTCCTCGGGCAGCAAGACGCGCAGCGTCCCCGCGACGAGGGACACCAGGGACGTGATGGCCCAGCCGAACGCCAGCCAGCGGACCGGGTGCCCGACGCGCGCCGGGAGGAGACCGAGGACCCGGGCCGCCGCCCAGAGACCGAATGCGAACAGACCCAGCAGGACCGCGGGGTTTCCCACGGACTTCAGCGGGCCCACGAAGACGTAGCCGCCGGGAAGGAGGTACAGCGCTGCCAGCAAGGTGCTGAGTACCGTGACGGCGTCCCGCCGCGACAGTGACACGACACTCAGCAGGAGAGCGACAGAGATCATCCCGATGGCCACGATCGGGGCGCGCAGCAGCGGCGACGCCAAGAGGCCGACCAGCCCGAGGAGGGCGGTTGTCGTGGGCGCGGCCGCTCGGAGCCGACGAGCCACCCCGGCGCGTTGCACGGCTACCCGATCGTCTTGACCGGATCAGCGGCGAGTTCGCGCTCCGTATCAGCGGCGAGTTCGCGCTCCGGATCAGGGGCGAGTTCGCGCTCCGGGTCCCCGCGACGCACCACCGGACCGTTGGTCGAGTGAGGTGCCGGCCCATCCGGGGCGGCCGACGACGCCGCGCCGTTGGCGGGCGGGGCCGCAGGCTTGTCGGGCGGGGCCGCAGGCTTGTCGGGCGGGGCCGCCACCATGTCGAGGGGAGCAGCGGCGGGCTCGGTCCCGTCTTCAGGATCGGTGCGACGTGCCGCGCGGGTGCGCTTGCGTCGGGCGCTGATCCGGTCGACCACGAGGGACACCGCTGCGCCTGCCATGAGCCCCACCGCCGACACCGCCAACAGCAGCTTCACGCGCGACTGGGGCGGGACGACCACGACCTGGGTGGGCGACGTGACGAACGTCGTGTACTGGGATGCCCTGGGGGCGCCCGCGAGGGTCTGGATCTGCGCTGCCTTCTTGGGAGCTTCGGAGAGGACGAGGTTCACGACCTCCTCCACGCCGACCCGGCTCGGACCCCAGGTCTCGACCACGTAGGCAGAGGTGCCCTGTGACGGCAGGGCCACGGAGTACGACGAGTCCGTGTTCGGCCTGCCGGGGCCGTCTCCGCTGTTTCCCACCCCGCCGTACTCGAGCTGCGCCTGACCGGACATGAAGTAGGAGATCAACGACTCGCCGATCAGCGCTCCCCCGTTGGCCGCAAGGGGGTTCGCATTGCGGGGGTCCGGCTCGTTCGGCCGGATCGAGTCGCCGTTCTCGAAGACCAGCGCGTAGGTGGCGAACGCGTGGTAGCTCGGCTTCTGGGCCTGGACGAGCCCCATCCCTGCTCCCGCGGTCAAGCCGAGGACAGCCAGCATGATGTACCACCGCTTGAGGCACACTAGGACGACATCGAGAGAGTCCACGCTGCACCCCCCTGCCCTGTCGCCGGCCCGTTGGTCCATTCACCATAACCACGCCGCCTCGTGCAGGCCCAGCGTTTGCCCAGATCGATACCCCCGCATCCAGTCATGGTCAGGCCCGCCTCGCCCGCACGGACTGACGGATCCGGATGCGCCACTCGCCCACGATGACTCGACTCTGGCGGTCGCGCAGCAGCCACCTGCCGACGACACCCAGGCAGCGCAGGCGCGCGGTGGCGCCGAGCGGGGTCGTCAGCACGGCCCTCAGGTAGCCGATGGCAAGCCGGGTCTGGGTGAGCGGGAACACCCGACCCGCTGCGGGGTCGTAGTAGGCGGCCACCTGTTCGGGGGTGGTGCCGATCATCGATGACGCGGAGTGTCGGCGGTTGGAGAAGAGTCGTTGGGGCACCGAGATCCATGGCCCCCGGAGCGCCATCTCCACCAGCATGATCGTGTCCGCGCTCGGCGTGGAAGTCATGAGACCGGTCCGCAGGAGCACGTCCCGCCGCATCAGCCCGTACATCGGGTAACACATGTGCAGCAGGGTCTGGTCGGTCGAGCGCCCGAGCAGGCTGCGAAGCCGGGTGACCGGTGACGTGTTGTCGAAGGGCAGGTCTGTTCGGTAGTCCGAGACGACGGTTCCCTCGTCGTCGATGACGCGCGTGGCCGGCCAGGCGAGCACCATCGTCGGGTTCGCATCCAGGGCCTCCGCGCAGACTTCGATGCACCGCTCGTCGAGGAGGTCGTCATAGGCGAACCAGCGAAAGTACGGAGCCGTGGCCTCCCTGGCGACGAAGCTGTGGTTGAAGCCGGTCCCACGGTTCACCTCATGGCGGATGTAGCGGATCCGCTCGTCCCGCTCGGCGAAGCCCCGGCAGATGGCCGGTGTGTCGTCGTGGGACCCGTTGTCGCTGATGATGATCTCGAGGTCCCGGTGCGTCTGCTGGACGAGGCTGCGCAGAGCTTCCTCGAGGTACGCCGAGCCGTTGTAGACCGGCAACCCAACTGAAACCCTCGTCATGCCTGTCCCATCCCTCTCAGAAGTAGAGCACTCGGTGCGCGAGACTGCCCTGGACGTGTCCGACGATGGCGCCGGCGGCCGCCCACCAGCTCATCCGGCGCTCCAGACCGAGGGCGACATAGGGGCTCCTGCTGAGGATCCACCAGAGTCGGCGGACGGCCTCCTGGAGCCCGCTCCGGCTGGCGCCAGAAGCGCGGTATCGCAGGTACAGCACCGCCTCTGACGCCTTGTACCGCCGGATCTGCGTGTAGAGCTCACGCGGGGAACCGCGGTACCGGTAGTGGACGACGGCTCGCTCGGCGAACTCGAGGGTGGCGCCGCGGAGCTGCGCCCGCCAGCTGAAGTCGACGTCCTCGCAGTACGGCAGCGTCTCGTCCCACCCCCCCAGGCTGTCGAAGGTCTCACGCCGCAGGAAGAGGTTGCACGAAGGGGCGAAGGGAAGGAACTCGCAGGGTCCCTGCAGGAGCGACTGTCCGTATCCGGCACCACCTCGTGCCGTGAGCAGCGCGGGGCGGTTCAGCAGTGTGACGTCGCAGGGGCCCGTGACGAGATCACCGGCCCCGCGCGCATCCCAGAGCCGTGCCAGCCAGCCGGGACTCACCACGTCGTCACCGTCGCAGAAGGCGAGCCACTCTCCTCGCGCCTCCGAGGCCCCGACGTTGCGGGCGTGAGCAGGACCGCGGCGTGTCTTCGCGTCGACGAGGCGCAGGTCCAACCGGTCGACGAAGTCCTGGACGACGACGAGCGAGCCGTCGGTGCAACCGTTGTCCGCCAGCACGACCTCCCACGGCACCCCCACGGCCTGCTGGGCGGCCAAGGCGTTCAGCTGTTCACGCAGCAGGGCCCCCAGGTTGTACACGGGGATCACGACAGTGATGTCGGGAGTGGCGCTCATCCCCGCCGCCTCGCGATGGTGGCGAGTGCGTCTGCCGTGCCGAGGGGACGCAGCCAGCCGATCAGGACGCCGTAGACCACGGCCCCGGTCGCTGCGCCGGCGAGCAGCTCCGGCAGGCTTCCGCCGCCGCTGCGCCGCACG
The DNA here is from genome assembly GCF_056403895.1 of Pedococcus sp. P2_E5. Classification (NCBI taxonomy): domain Bacteria; kingdom Bacillati; phylum Actinomycetota; class Actinomycetes; order Micrococcales; family Intrasporangiaceae; genus Pedococcus; species Pedococcus sp. P2_E5. The sequence continues at coordinate 145,802 of NZ_JBFUEP010000001.1, read as the reverse complement.
AGCCAGGCGGCGGTCATCGCGCACACGACCATGACCAGGTTGATCGCGAGGTGGGGCAGGAGGCTGCGGGTGTAGTGCCACAGGCGCAGCCCCACCGGACGAAAGGCCAGCATGAGGGAGAAGGGCGTGAGGAGCGCCACTCCCGCCCCGAAGGCGACGGTCACGCCCACCAGGCCCCAGCGGACCCCCACCAGCTCGAACGTCGTGAGGACGACGCAGTAGACGACTCCCCACCGGTATGACGTGTCGCTGCGTCCCTTGGCGAGCAGCAGCTGGCTGGAGTTGAAGGTGACCGACTGGAGGGCCGCCACCGGCGCGAGCACCTGGATCACGGGAACGACCGCCTCCCACCGGGGGCCGAAGACGACTGCGACGGCCGGGCCTGCCAGTGCAGCCAGACCGAAGGTCACCGGGAAGGTGATGAGGGCGATTGCCGCGGACGCCCGCGTGAAGCCGTTGCCGAGTGCCTGGTGGTCGTCCTGTCGTCGCGAAAAGGCGGGAAAGGCCACCTCGCCGACCGCTTGGCCGACCGCCTGCACGGGAGACAGCACCGTGCGCTGGGCGATCGTGTAGGCGCCGAGAGGGGTGGCGCCGAGGAAGTGGCTGATGATGACCTTGTCGACCTGGTTGAAACCCAGGTAGAGGATGTTGGAGAGGAACAGGTGGTAGCTGTAGGACCAGATCGAGCGCAGGCTCGACAGGCTGATCGACCACGACGGCCGCCAGCGGTCGTACACCCACACCAGGGCGGTCGAGGCCACGGCGCCCGCACCTGTGCCCCAGACGAGTGCCCAGAAGCCGAAGCCGGCGAACGCCGTCGGGATGGCGACGAGGGCGGTGACCAGCGAACCGACGGTCATGGCGACGGCCAGCTCGAAGAACCTCAGGTTCCGCCTCAGCAGCGAGTGGTGGATCTGGCCCAGTGAGGTGATCAGGGTCACGAGGGCGAACGCCCGGAGCGCGGGCTCCGCGTCCGGGTTGCCCATGAGCCTCGCGACGACACTGGCCAGTCCGAACATGGCAGCCGCGAGGACGGACCCGAGGAAGAGGTTCAGGTAGAACACGGAGTTGAGCAGCCGGTCGTCCACCTCACGTCGCTGGATCAGGGCCGAACCCGTTCCCATGTCCTTCACCTGGTCGAGCAACATCGTGACGACCAGCGCGATGGCGACGACCCCGAAGGCGTCGGGTGTGAGGAGGCGGGCAAGCACGACGTTGGTGCCGAACCGCAACACCTGCGTAGCCGCCTGGGCGATGGCGGAGTAGCGCGTCCCCCGTGCCACCGCGCCGGTGTCGGCCACGCCTCCGGTGGCCTCTGGGGCAGGCACCTCCGCTTGCACCCTCACTCCACTCTTCTCAGCCACGCCTCGCGCCACATCGCGATGAACGAGCGCGGGCAGAGGCTGTGGTAGACCCCGGCGCACCCGATCATCCCCTCGACCACCACCAGATCCTTCTTGACCGTGAGCATCCGACCCGACTTCTCGTCGACCAGCCGCTCGACGCGGTGGTGCACCCGACCACGACGACCACAGTGGGCGAGCATCTCCTCGTCGAACCACAGCCCGCGGTTCTTCTGGGACCCGTCCAGCGTCGCTTCGATCTCTTCGCGACTGCGCACCTCGACCAGGTCCCCCGGTTCGAGGTTCAGCGGCTCGGTCATGGGCCACTGACCGTCGACGACGCGCCCACGGACGCGGGGAACGCGCCGTCCGTCGAACAGCCGAAACACCCGGGGGAGGCGTTGCGACGCCTGCTGGTAGCGGTTCAGGAGCGCGAACGCGATGCCCTTGATGAACTTGGACAGGGGCACGTTGCGTGTCCGGAGGTCATCGACGTAGTGCGAATGACCCGCGAGCGGGCTGGACGCCCGGAGCAGCTCCGTTGCCTGGCACCGGTAGACGTTCTCGCCCGCATGGGCGAAGTCATCCAGTCGGGCCGTCACAGCGCGCTGCTGCTCCGTCGCCGGGACGGGCTCGGTTCCGTCGACGGGGTCCGTCCCATCGGCCGACTCTGCCCCCTCGACACGTTCCAGCCAGTCCTCCTTGAAGAACAGCAGGCAGAAGGCCTGGCAGCCCCCGTGTCCCCCTCCATCGCAGCGAGCCCCCTCGAGGTGGACGGTGCGGGTCATCTTGCGGTTCATGCCGGTCATGTCGACGGTGTCGCAGGTCTTGTCGGCCCGCGCGGCGACGGTGAGCTCACGGCCGGCGAACCCCCACAGCTCGGACATGAAGGGAAGCGCGTCGGTGCGGCCTTCGGCGTCGAGGGTGGCGGCGATCTCCTCGGCACTCTTGAGTCGCACACGGTCTCCTCGCCTGAGCTCGAGGTCGCGCTGCTGGTCCTGGACTGCGGTCATGAGCTGAACCCCACTGTTGCCTTGTTGACGACGAATCCCTCGGCATACCGAGAGCGACACTCCACCCCACGAAGGCGCAGGATCGACAGGAAGGTCTCGTCGTCCCACCAGTCCCGGTCCTGTTGGGACGGGTATGCCTTGGTGAGCAGTTCGACCTTGCGGCGCGCCAGCTCTGCGGTGAGCGGGACGTAGTGCGTGACCGCGCCGAGGTCGCCATCCCACTTGGGAATCTCGTAGTGCAGCACCAGGCTCCGTCGCCAGACCGTCGGGACGAGTTCCGCGATCAGGCGGTGGTCCTGGTGGGCGTCGTCGGGCCGCGGGCAGAGGATCAGGTCCGGCGTCGCCCCCGCGGCGGCCTCGTCCTCCAGGGCCTGCTTGACCTGGTCCCACTGGGCCGGAAGCCTGCCGTCGCGCAGGCCGACGAACGTTGACGTGGCTCCCGGCACGAAGAGCTGGGCTGCGTCCTGCGCTTCCTTCACCCGTTCCGCCGATCCGGTCATCACGACGCTCCTGGCCCGGACGGCATACCTCTCCGAGAGGGCGAGCAGCGTTCCGCCACAACCGATCTCGATGTCATCGGGGTGAGCGCCGAGACAGAGTACGTCGGCACCCCTCGGAAGACTCAGGGACAGCATGCGTCAAGCCACGGGTGACGGAGACATGGCAACATCCGGCACGTCGACCGATGGCAACCGACGGGCGCCGTTCGCCGGCGTTCGCCACAAGGTCCAGGGCGAGGCGCCGGTGCGGTACAGGTCCTCCAGGTAGGCCCTCTCCTTGAGGGTGTCCATGGGCGCCCAGAAGCCGTCGTAGGCCACCGCCCGGAGACGCCCGGCGGCGGCCGCCCGAACGCACGCGTTCATGACCAGGTCCTCGCCCTCATGGAGGTAGTCGAAGATCCCTTGTCGCAGCGTGAAGAACCCACCGTTGATCCGCAGGTTCATGTCGCCGGCGGGGAGGAACCCCGTCACCAGCTGGTCGTCCCCGATCCCCACGATGTGGAACGAGTCCTGGGGACGCACCGCGAGCAGGGCGCCCACCGAGTCGGTGCGCAGGAAGTCGGCGATGATGGTGTCGAGGGGAGCGTCCGTCAGGACGTCCCCGTAGCTCGCCAGGAAGGCCTCGTCATCCTCGAGGTAGGGACGGACGCGGCGCAGGCGCTCGCCGATGGCAGTGTCGATCCCGGTGTCCACGAACGTGATTCGCCAGTCGCTGATGTCGCTGCCCAGCATCTCGATGCTGGCGCCTCCCTTGGACAGGACGAAGTCGTTGCTCTCCGTCTCGCGGTAGTCCAGGAAGTAGTCCTTGACGGCCTTGGCGCCGAAGCCGAGACAGAGGATGAACTCCGTGTGACCGAAGTGCGCGTAGTAGCGCATGACGTGCCACAGCGCGGGCCGCGAGCCGATCGGCATCATGGGCTTGGGCAGCGAGTCGGGTCCGGACCGCATCCGCATGCCCAGGCCACCACAGAAGAGGACGACCTTCACCTGGCCACCGCCTCACCGACTGCCGCGGGGACCTGGTCGGTCAGCCGCAGGTCGTCATCGAGGCGCCCCTGGGCGACCAGTTCGCGGATGCGGGCCAGACGCGTGAACCGGGACCCTTCGAACTGCTCCGCGGTGAGCTCGAAGTCACGCATGTGCCCGCTGAGCTCGACGATCCCCTGCGGGACCGTCCACGCGGGGCTGAAGGCGGGCAGAACCGCGCCGATCTTGCTGAAGTCCACGCGGTAGTTGCGGGTGTCGGGCCCGGCACCCTCGGCGAAGGTCACCGGGGCGTCGAGGTGGCTGGCAACCTGCAGCGCGATGTCGCGGATCTGCATGACGTCCTCGTCCCGGCCGACGTTGAACGCCTGGTTGTGCACGAGCTCCCGCGGGGCCTCGAGTGCGGCGACGAACGCCGAGCAGATGTCGCGGACGTGGACGAGGGGCCGCCACGGCGAGCCGTCCGACTCGAGCCTGACCTGTCCCCGCGTGAAGGCGGTGCCCGTGAGGTTGTTCACGACGATGTCGGCCCGAAGCCGAGGCGAGGAGCCGTATGCCGTCGCGTTGCGCAGGTAGGTGGGGCTGAACGCGTCGTCGGCCAGCTTGCTGATGCCCTCTTCCGCGATGACCTTGCTCTCGCCGTAGGGCGTCACCGGGTTGAAGGTGGCCTCCTCGGTGACGGCCTCGTCACCCGCGGCGCCGTAGAGCGAGCAGGAGGACGAGAAGAGGAAGCGCGGCACACCGGCGGCCTTGGCCATGGCGGCCACGTGGACCGCGGCGTGACCGTTCACGTCATAGGTGGCACCCGGGTTGAGGTGACCGATCGGGTCGTTGGAGATCGCGGCAAGGTGGATCACCGCGTCGAAGCCCTCGAGGTCGCCGCTGGTCACGTCCCGGATGTCCCCGACCCGCATCTCGTAGTCGGCCGACACCTCACCGAAGTCGCAGCCCTCGTACCACTGGGCGTCGAGCCCGACGACCTCGTGACCGGCCTCCCTCAGCACCGGCACCATCACGGCACCGATGTACCCGCGGTCTCCCGTTACCAACACCCGCATGCGGACCCCCTCGGTCCTCGTATCTCTCTGCCGCGACACACCACCGGCGTGCCACGAACGCCCCATCGCGACGCACACCTCACTGTCTGCCCTCGCGGTGCTGCGGCGCCTCATGCAAGTGCAGGAGGTCGAGCTCCGCCAGCGTCCAGTGGTCCGGTCAGCAGGATCCGCCGGTCCGGTCAGTAGGCTCCACGGCCACGGATGACGGCGCGCGCCGTGCGGGCCAGGATCTGCAGGTCCAGCGCCAGGCACCAGTTGTCCACGTACCAGAGGTCGAGCCGCAACGACTCGTCCCACGTGAGGTCGCTGCGTCCACTGACCTGCCAGAGGCCGGTGAGGCCGGGCTTGACGCGGAGGCGACGCACTGCGTCCGGCTCGTAGCCCTCCACCTCGCGCATCAGTGGGGGCCGAGGGCCCACGAGCGACATCTCGCCGCGCAAGACGTTGGCGAGCTGCGGCAGCTCGTCCAGGGAGAACCGGCGCAGCACCCGCCCGACCCGGGTCACCCTGGGGTCGGCCTTCATCTTGAACAGGACGTCGTTGCCGGCGTCGCCCTGCAGCTCGGCAAGGCGAGCCTCGGCCTCGACGCACATGGTCCGGAACTTGAGCATCTGGAACTCTTCGCCCCTGGCGCCGACGCGGGTCTGACGGAACAGCACCGGCCCGGGCGAGTCGAGCCGGATGGCCACAGCGACGACCACGATGCCCGGAAGGGCCACGACCACCAGCAGGGCAGTGAGGGCCTTGTCGACGACTGACTTCACGACGCGACGGGCTCCGGACATGACCGGGCGCTCGATGTGCAGCAACGGCATACCGGCCGTCGGTCGGATGGACAGGCGCGGACCGGCCACGCCGAGGAGCCCCGGCGACACGACCAGCTCGACCTCACGCTCCTCGAGCGACCAGGCCAGCCGGCGCAGTTCCGGTCCGTGCAGGTCCGGGTCACTGGACACGGCGACGACGTCGGCGTCGAACAGGTCGACGGCCGACATGGCCTCCTCCGGGTAGCCGAAGACCGGCACCCCCTCCACCTCGGAGGGGGTGTCCCCGCTGAGGTCGAGGCCGGAGACACAGGCCGCGACGACGCGCAGCCCCTGCTGGGGCGCCCGCTGGATCTCACGGATCATGGGCAGCACGGACTTGGCGTTCCCGATGATGACCGTCGCCTGGGTCTCGGTCCCGGCCGAGCGCCGCCGATACAGGTCCTTGCGCACCACCTGACGCGAGTAGATGCCGAGCACGAACAGCAACGTCACCGCGACGAGGCTGGTGCGCCTCGGGACGTCGACGTGCGCGGCGTACGACAGGAACGCGGCGGCCCCGACGAGGTACAGCGACGACCGCATCACCGCGCGGTACTCCTCGGGACCGGATCCGGCGAAGCGGCGCTCGTAGCCGTGCGAGAGGGCGAGCACGGAGAGCCAGAGGACGGGCAGTGCCAGGGTGACGAGGATCCGCGCCAGGGTGGTCGTGCCCGGCATGGCGACCAGAACGGTGGTGATGCCGGCGACGGCGGCGACGAGCAGGTCGCCGACGATCGCGCGGCGACGGTAGGCGACGTTCCAGGACGACCGCTTGGTCCTGGCCGGCAGTGCGGTCGCGGTCCGCTGAGCCCGGTGGGTCTCGATCGGCCCGTCCGTCTCGTTCGCCCGGTGGGACACCAGCGGCGGCCGGGTGGACAGGCCGGCCCGGCGAAGGCGTCGGGACAGAGCTGCCCCGTTGGCCCCGACGTACTCCGTCATGCCCATTCCCTGCCGCCCCGCTCCCGCAATCTCCGCCATGACCGTCTCCCCCGCACCACCGTTTCTGCTGGCACCGTAGACCCGCGACGCGGAACTCCAACAGACCCAACAGAGTGATGTGTACCCTGTGAAATAGGTTAGGCCGCAACGGATTTCGCTACCTACGCCCCGCAGGCGAGGGCCTTCTGGACGGGCCTACTACAGCACCGTGCGTAGCCTTCTCATACGGGTGACGGAGCCGTCCGGGCAGCAATCACCACGCCAAGGTCCGGACGGTTCCGACAGCGTCCATTCGCCATTCCGCACGGGGTGGACACGATCGCCCGAGGCGCCGCGAACGGGGGCCGAAAAATGGTCAGTGACTAGTCACTGACCATTTTCAGGCGGGGCTGTGGAACTTCTGCTGGGCCGCGACCAGTCCGTGCGTCACGACCATCTCGACAGCGTCCGCCGCATCGCCGACCAGGAACGGCAGCTCCTTGCGTTCGGCGGTGCCGAAGTCGCGGAGCACGAAGTCGGCCGCATCCATCCGACCGGGCGGGCGGCCGATCCCGACCCGGACCCGGAGGTAGTCCTTGGTGCCGAGGGCAGAGCTGATCGAGCGCAGTCCGTTGTGGCCGCCCTCTCCCCCGCCCTTCTTGAGCCGGACGTCGCCGGCCGGGATGTCGAGCTCGTCGTGGACGACGAGGAGCCGGTCGACCTCGACGGAGAAGAAGCTCATCAGTGCCTTGACCGGTCCACCCGACTCGTTCATGTAGGACGAGGGGACCGCGACGACGGCGGCCGGTCCGGGCGCCCCGCCGGGCAGCATGCCGATCCGTACCGTGGCAGCTGCCGCGCGGGCCTTGTGCGCCGAGAGCTTCGAGCTCGCGCGCGACGCGAGCTCGTCGACCACCATGGCGCCCACGTTGTGCCGGTTGCCGGCGTACTTGGGACCGGGGTTGCCCAGGCCCACCACGAGCCAGCTGCCGTCGTCACTCACGGGGCGCAAGTATGCCGGAAGGCCAGGTCCCCCATGACACTGCTCAGGGGACCTGGCCTTCCGGCATACAACGGTGAGCGGGACTCAGGCGTCCTCGGACTCGGCCTTCTCGCCCTCGGGGGCCTCGCCCTCGGCACCCTCGGCGGCTTCGCCCTCGGTGGCCTCGGCTGCGCCGGGCTCCTCGTGCTCGATGCCGGCCTCGGCCTCGGCCTCTGCCATCTCGGCGTCCAGCGCCTCCTGCGAGATCTGCTGGGTGATGTTGACGACCAGGGTGTCCGCGTCGACGACGAGGGTGGACCCGGCCGGGAGCTGGAGCTCGGACGCCTTGATCTGCGTGCCGGCCTCCAGGCCCTCGACGGAGACGACGACGTTCTCGGGGATGTGGGTGGCCTCGACCTCGAGCTGGATGGTCTGGGCGTCCAGGGTCACGATGGTCTCGGGAGCGGCTTCGCCCTCGATGTGAACCGGCACGTCGACGGTGACCTTCTCGCCCTTGCGGACGATGACGAGGTCGATGTGCTCGATGACCGGCTTGATCGGGTCGCGCTGCACGTCCTTGGCCAGGGCCAGCTGCTCGTCACCGTCGATGACGATCGTGAGCAGCGCGTTGGCGACCTTGAGGGCCATCATCGTGTCGTGGCCGGGGAGGGTGATGTGCACGGGCTCGGCGCCGTGGCCGTACATGACGGCGGGGATCTTGTGGTCGCGGCGAATCTTGCGGGCAGCGCCCTTGCCGAACTGCGTGCGCGTCTCTGCGACGAGCTTGTTGTCAGACACGGAAATCTCCTGTGCGGTGGGGGACTCGAGGATGCGGTGGGCCTCGACGCGGGGCGCAGCACGGAGACCACACCGCGTCGAATTACGGACGTGACCGGCCCCCAGGTGGTGGCAGCCGTGCAGTGTCCCTCGCCGAGGCAACCCGCAGAGTCTAGGCGACGCCCGCGGGGAGAGGGAAATCCGCCTCGTCGACGGCCGCGGTGGCCCTCGCCGAGCGGTCCCGGCGCAGCTCCCCGAGCCGGACCGCGACGACCCCGCCCACGATGCAGGCGCCACCGGCCAGCTGCATCAGACCCGGGAGCTCGTCGAGCAGCACCCACGCGAAGACCACGGCGAACAGCACCTCGGTCAGGCCCACGAAGGAGGCGACCGTGGAACCCAGCACCCGGGCTGCCGTCACCCCGAGCAGGTATGCCGCGGCGGCGGCGATGAGGGCCAGCTCGCCGATGGCGACCCACCACGGGGCCTCGCGGCCCATCAGCTCGACGGGAGCCGAGGCGAAGGTCAGCGGGATGACGCCGACGGCCCCCAGCATGCCGAGGGCGAGAGCGCCCGCACCCATCCCCAGGCCCGCGAGCGCCACCGGCGGCAGGCTGCTCTCCTCGGCGGCGAGGACGAAGAAGGTGGCCAGCCCGGTGGCGGCCACCAGACCCCACGCGACCCCGACGAGGTCGGGTCGGGCCTGCCCGGAGAGGTCGAGGACCAGCACCAGGCCGAGGATCGCGAGGACGACGCCCAACCCCGTCAGGGGGCTCGGCGTCCGCCTGGTGCGCAGCCAGACCCACAGGACGACGAGCACGACGCCGAGGTACTCCAGCAGGAGCGCCACACCGACGTCGAGCCGCTGCACGGCGTAGAAGTAGGCCACCTGGCAGCCGGCCACCGCGACCGCACCGTAGGCGAGTACCGCCGGCAGGTTCTCGCGGACGAGGGACCAGCGACCGCGCAGGGCGAGGATCGTCGGCACCGCCAGGACGAGCGTGGCGCCGGCGACCCGGAGCAGCACGATGGCTCCGGAGCTCCAGCCCTCCACCAGCAGCGACTTGGCGAACGGCCCACTGCTGCCGAAGGTCGCGGCGGACGCCAGTGCCAGCCAGAGGCCGAAACCCGTCGACCGTGCCCTCATGACCCCACTCCGTCCCACAGTCTCCACCATGTCCCGAACTCGCAACTGTAACCAGCAAACCGTCTTATACTCGTGACACTACCGATCCAGCATGTCAGGAGTCAAGATGCTGTTTGCCCATGACACGGAGGTGGCGCTCCGCGGTGCCGCCGCCCTGGTCAACACGGCCGCGACCCTGCCGGGCGACAGCGAGGACCTCGCCACCGTCGCCGACCTCGACGCCTTCGTGCAGGAGTGGGAGTGGACCGGCTCGCACGCCCACGACGACGCCGAGCTCGCCAGCGTCCACGCCCTGCGTCCCAGGCTGCGCACGCTCTGGACCGCCGATACCGACGAGGCGGTCGAGCTGGTCAACGACCTGCTGGCCGAAGCGGGAGCGCTACCCCAGCTCGTGCGGCACGGTGAGTGGTCCTGGCACCTGCACGCCACGCCGCCCGAGGCGCCGCTGGCCACCCGCATGGCGGTGGAGGCCGCGATGGCGATGGTCGACGTGATCCGGGCGGACGAGCTGGCCCGGCTCCGGGTCTGCGCCGCCGACGACTGCCAGGACGTCGTCGTCGACCTGTCCAAGAACCGGTCCAAGCGGTTCTGCGACGGAGGGTGCGGCAACCGCGCCAACGTCGCGGCATACCGAGCCCGCAAAGCCGTCACCACGCGCTGACCCCCGCTGACACCCCTAACTTCTGCTAGCAGAACTCAGGGGACGAGCCGCGGGTCAGGCGTGGCCCTCGAACAGGCTCGTCACCGAGCCGTCCTCGAAGACTTCCTGGATCGCGCGGCTGATCAGCGGCGCGATCGAGAGCACGGTGAGCTTGTCGAACTCGTGCGCCTCGTCGATCGGCAGCGTGTTGGTGACGATGACCTCTGCGGCGCTGCAGTTCTTGAGTCGGTCGATGGCCGGCCCGGACAGGATCGCGTGTGTCGCGGCGATCACGACACCCGCGGCGCCCTCGGCCATCAGCGCGTCAGCCGCCTTGGTGATCGTGCCCCCGGTGTCGATCATGTCGTCGACGAGGACACAGACCCGGCCCTTGACCTCACCGACGACGCGGTTGGCCACGGTTTCGTTGGGGCGGTTGATGTCACGCGTCTTGTGGATGAAGGCCAGTGGGGCGCCACCGAGTCGCTGCGACCACTGCTCGGCGACCTTGATCCGGCCGGCGTCCGGCGAGACGACGGCGAGCTTCTCGTTGCCGTACTTCTCGGCGACGTGGTCGGCGAGGATGGGCAAGGCCATCAGGTGGTCGACGGGTCCGTCGAAGAAGCCCTGGATCTGCGCCGTGTGCAGGTCGACGGCCATCAGCCGGTTGGCGCCGGCGGTCTTGAACAGGTCGGCCATCAGGCGCGCGGAGATCGGTTCACGGCCCCGGTGCTTCTTGTCCTGGCGGGCGTAGCCGTAGAACGGCAGGACGACGGTGATCCGCTTGGCACTGGCCCGCTTCAGCGCGTCGATCATGATGAGCTGCTCCATGATCGCCTCGTTGATGGGCGTGGTGTGGCTCTGGATGACGAACGCGTCCGACCCGCGCACCGACTCCTCGTAGCGCACGTAGATCTCGCCGTTGGCGAAGTCGTAGGCGCTGGTCGGGACGAGGTTGGTGCCGAGCATGCTGGCGACCTCCTCGGCGAGCTCGGGGTTGGCCCGCCCTGAGAAGACCATCAGGTTCTTCTCGGTGGTCTTCGTGATGCCGGTCACGCGTGGGCCTGCCCTTCCGTGGATTCCTCGGTATGCCGCGCGGCTGGGTCGTGGGCCGCCGTCGCGTCTGGTGCCGCGCTGACCGCGGGGCCCGCCTTCGCGGTTGCCTCGTCGGCCGCCTTGGCGGTCTTGGTGCCTGCTCGGGCCCTCGCGACCCAGCCGTCGATGTTGCGCTGCCGCGCGCGGGCGACGACGATCTGGCCCGGCTCCACGTCGGCGGTCACGGTGGACCCGGCCGCGACGTAGGCGCCGTCGGCGATCGTCACCGGTGCCACCAGGACGGAGTCGGAGCCGACGAAACTGTGCCTGCCCACCGTGGTGTGGTGCTTCGCCACGCCGTCGTAGTTGGCGACGATGGTGCCCGCGCCGATGTTGGCGCCCTCCCCGATGGTGACGTCACCGGCATACGTGAGGTGTGGCACCTTGGCCCCGTCGCCGATCTTGGCGTTCTTGGTCTCGACGAAACCGCCGATCTTGCCCTTCGCGCCGAGCTCGGTGCCCGGGCGCAGGTAGGAGAACGGGCCGACGTTCGCCCCGGCGCCGATCACGGACAACAGGGCCTCGGTCCGCTTGACGACGGCCGAAGGGCCGACCTCCGTGTCGGTCAGCGTGGTGTCCGGGCCGATCGTGGCGCCCTCGCCGATCGTCGTGGCGCCGAAGAGCTGCGTGCCGGGGAGGACGGTCGCGTCGCGGCCGATGGTGACGTCCGTGTCGATCCAGGTGGTGTCTGGGTCGACGATCGTCACCCCCTCGCGCATCCAGCGCTCGGTCGTGCGGCGGTTCAGCTCCTTGCCGAGCCGGGCGAGCTGGACCCGGTCGTTGACGCCCTCTGTCTGCCAGAGGTCGGCGATGAGGTGCGCGCTGACCCGGCCACCAGCCTCGCGGGCGATCGCGAGGACGTCGGTGAGGTACTTCTCGCCCTGGACGTTGTCGGTGCCGACCTTGCCGAGCGCCTCGACGAGCACCGTGGCGTCGAAGGCATAGATCCCGGAGTTGATCTCGGTGATGGCCCGCTGCTCGTCGGTGGCGTCCTTCTGCTCGACGATGCCCTCGACCCCACCATCACGGCCGCGCAGGATCCGGCCGTAGCCAGTCGGGTCAGCGAGGTGGGCGGTGATGACGGTGACCGCACTCTGGGTCGCGACGTGCTCCTCGAGCAACGACTGCAGGGTGTCGCCCGCCAGCAGCGGCACGTCGCCATACGTCACCAGGACGGTGCCCTGAAGGCCCTGGGGCAGGGCGTCGAGGGCACACTCCGTGGCGCGGCCGGTGCCCATGACGTCGTCCTGGTCGGCGATCACCGCCTGCGGGTCGACCTCGGTGACGTGAGCCGCCACGAGGGCCCGCTCGTGCCGGACCACGACGGCGAGGTACTCGGGGGTCACGGCACGGGCCGCGGCGATCGCATGCCCCACGAGGGTCCGGCCGCCGATCCGGTGCAGGACCTTGGGGGTCGCGGACTTCATCCGGGTGCCCTCACCGGCGGCGAGGACGATGACAGCGGCACAGCGGGGCGAGCCGGTGGTGGTGTTCACGCGCGAGGCTCCAGCGATCTGGTCGGGTGCGACGGGACGGCGTCATGCTACCCGCCGGTGATCCGCCACTCCTTCACGCCACAGCCACCCACACGCCGGCCACCGCCGCCCGGCTCCCTCCCGCGACCCGGAACCGCGCCGCAGGAGGGTCGACGCCACTGGGTCAGGGCAAGGGCCTGGTCATGTCGCCGCCGATCTCGGCCGGGGTCAGGGCCCGGTTGTAGATCCGGATCTCGTCCAGCGTGCCGCTGAACCACTCGCTGAAGACGGTGTTGCCGCCGAACCTCAGAGGCTGACCCGACTGGCTCAGCTTGCCTGAGCTGGCGACGGCCGCCACCTGCGTGCCGTTGACGTAGAGGCGATGGGTGGTGCCGTCGAACGTGGTGACCAGGTGGCTCCAGACGCCGATGGGGAGGGCGCTGGGACCCGCGATGGAGACATCCGACTTGAGCCGCAGGTAAGAGCTGGGACGACTCGCGGCGTTGCTCGCGTACAGCGAGTAGGCGCGTCCCTTCGGCCGCTCCTTGACGACGACCGAGCGCCAGCCCGTCGTGGTCGTCGGGTTGACCCAGGCCTCGATCGTCATGCCGCCGCTCAGGGCGAGGCTCGCGGTGTTCGCCACGTCCACACGGTCGTTGACGCCGTCGAACACCAGGCCCCCGCCGTACCGTCCGCCCGTGGTCCAGGTGGCTCCGTTGACCACACCGTTGTTCCCTTGTCCGGACGAGTCCGCCGCGGTCGTGCCGCTGCCCGCGTTGAACCCCCACGCACCCACCAGCCCGGCCGGTGCCGGCGCTGAGTTCTGTACCTGCACTGCGACGTTCGCCGCGGTGGTGGAGTTGCCGGCAGTGTCACGGGCGGTCGCGGCGAGGGTGTGCTGCCCGTTGGCAGCCGTCGTGGTGTTCCACACCGTCTCGTACGGCGCCGCGGTGTCAGGAGCGCCGAAGGCAGCGCCGTCGAGGAGGAACTGCACCGACTGCACCCCGACGTTGTCGGCCGCCGACGCGGCAACGGTCACGGCGCCAGCCACCGTGGCCCCGGCGGCGGGAGACGTCACGGCGACGGTCGGAGGCTCGGTCTCGCCGTTGAAGGGCTGGAGGCGCACGGCGCTGATCGCGTTGTCGAAGCCGGCGGGCAGGGACGTCGGCGCACCCGGGAGCAGGGTGGTGCAGGTGGTCATGGCGTCATCGGCGCAGACGGTGGCGCTCCACCCCCGGGCGATGTCGATGGAACTCGCCTGGTCGTGGCCGACCTGGGCCAGACTCCCGCGAGTCGCGCGCCAGGTGCCGGGCTCGAGCTGCTGCGCGACGCCGCTGCCGTTGAGGCCGGTGTAGATGATGGCTGCCGGGCTGCCGCTGCGGATGCCCGCGCCCTGGAAGCTGCCCGGGGCCGGAGCCACCGCGGACAGGATCGGAGCCACGGCCGGCACGCCGTCGATGTCGACCACGAACAGCATGTAGTAGCCGGGCGGCGCCTCGGCCGGGTTGGGCGGAGCGGCGAGGGTCAGGACGTCACCCGCCCGGGTGAACGACAACGGCAGGTAGCGCTGCCCCTGGTCCTCGGAGTGGGTCGGTGCACCGAGTCGGATCAGGCCGACCTTGGCGACGCGGGCCGCATCTGGTGATGTCACCTGGAAGGACTGGTCCAGGGTGATCTGGGTGGGCGCCGACGCGACGACCGGTCGGGGGGCCAGGGCTCCGCTGCCATCCTTGGCAAACAGGTAGGGCGGCGAGAACACCTCGATGTCCTTGCGCAGGTATCCCTGCGCCTGGCACGACCCGCAGATGCCGCCACCACCGGTCATCACCCTGCCGTCGGGGAGCAGCATCGCGGTCGAGTGGTACTGGCGGACCACCGCAGCGCTCGAGAGCGTGCTCCACGAGTCCGTGGCCGGGACGTACCGCTCGGCTGCGTAGACGGCGTTGCCCAGGCTGATGAGTCCGTCACCCGTGACGGACTGTCCACCGGTGGCCAGCAGGGAGCCGTCGGCGAGGATGGTGAGGTTGTGCTGCCGACGGCGGTTGGCCATCGGTGCCGCTGCACGCGTGGCCATCGAGCCACCTCGGACGTCGACGATGACGTTGGAGCTGTGGGGAACCGCGGCGCCGTTGACGGTGGTAGACCCACCGCCGGAGACCAGCGTCAGGCCGGGCTCGTAGTTGGCATAGCTGCCGTAGCTGCGGTCGATGCCGTCGCGTGCGGCGGCGGCTTCCATGGACCCTGCGCCGGTCACATCAAGTCGGCGTATGCCGTTCGCCGTGCCGGACAGGAGCACGCGTCCGTCCTGGCTGCTCTGCAGGAACGGGTACACCCGGCTCGAGGGGTCGGTGATCCCGGGCAACGTCCGGATCGACCCGTCCGCGCCACGGATCTCCGCAAAAGTGGGCCCGCCGGCGGCGACCAGCGCCTGCCCGTCCATGAGCGCGGCAACCGAGGGGTACCACCGCTCACCGGTCATGTCAGGACCGCGGGTCCACGACAGGGTCTCCCAGTCGAAGATGTGGGTGAGCTTGATGCCGTTGAGGGACTGGTCCTTGTTCCCGCCCGCCACGAAGACCCGACCATCGGACAGCTGGACGAAGCCGGCGCAGAAGATGTTCGCCCCCTCGACGTCGATGCGGGTCGAGACGCCGGTCGCCGGGTCCCAGACCGCCGCGCGGGTGAAGCTCTGGTCGGGGTACGACTCGGTGGCGTTGTCGCCGACCGAGTCCCACATCAGGACCTTGCCGTTCGGCAGGAGTGCAGTGAAGACCGGCACCACCGCAGCCGGGACGACCGGACCCCAGGAGCCGGACACCTCGGGTCCGGCCGCGAGTGCGGCAGCGGCTTCGCGCGCGGCGGGACCCGACTTCGGCCGGAGCCCGACCGCCGGGTTGGCGCCGCGCTCGAGCTCGTCCATCGAGACGCCCGCGAGGTCGGTGTGCGCGTGTTCCACACCGGAGTCAGCAGCATGGCTCTGCTCGGTCGCCTGGCTCGGCGCACTCGATGCGGCTGCGATCCCGTCGGCCGCGCCACTCACGAGGGTGGCAACTGCGGCCACCATCATGACGACGGCGACCCGGACGGTTCGGACGAAAGAGCGGTGGTTTGCAACACGCATTGTGTCCCCCTCGGACAGGTCGGACCCACGGAGGTCCGACTAGGACGGTAGTCGCCATTTCCCTTTCACAGCAAGGAAATTCGCGAGATACAGCCGCTTTGGTACGTAGTTCATATCGATGACGGGGAGGGCCGTCCCGCCGTTGATGGGCGGGCTCTACGACATTCGGGTGAGTCCGGCCGGCTCGACCGAAAACCGTTCGAGCGCCTCATGCAATAGACGCAGGCGGCCCTAACGCGAGTGGGCGAAGACTGGCTCTGGGCCGGCCACGACACTGAAGGCCCAAGACCACAGCAAGGAAGGGAAGGGTAATGAGAACAATCTCCTTCAAATGGCGGGTACCGGCGGTGCTCTTGGCCATCGTCACCGCTGTCGGACTGGGCTTCCTGTCCACGACGACCGCCCAGGCCGTCGACACCAAGGTCGTCCACGTCGGCAACCTCGCCGGCCACGCCGCCGACTGCCCTGGCGGGCTGGTGGGCGCCCACTTCGTGATCACCCAGATCGGTTCAGCCGCACCTGCAAGCATCTCGGTGGTCGCCGGGGGAACGTTCACCGTGCCTCTCGACAAGGTCACCGGCGGCACTGCTCACTACGTCCTCGCGACCGCGGTGAAGGTCACCGACGCCACGGCCGTGGTCCCCGTGACCTGGTCGGGCAACTTCAACCTGTCCGACTACCGGTGCACGCCGACCACCACCACCTCGACGACCCCGTCGTCGTCGTCCACCACTCCGTCGTCGTCCACGACGACCTAGCCACACCCTCGACGCGAGGTGCCCCCGGGGGCGAAGCACCCCGGGGCATCTCGCGCGGCCACGTACACGTCGCCTACGTCAAAAGCCGGATCTGGCCAGTCCCCCCAGATACGAAGATGGGCAGCGGTGAGGCATAGCCCCACCTCCGGTGCGCTGCGCCGAACACCCGCCTCGAACCCGTAACGCAGGGGTAGCCACCATGGGGACACACAGATCCCACCATCCGACCCCGTCTGCCTGGGGACGCCTCGTCGTCGCCATGGTGCTGGTCACCACGTCGCTCGCGAGCTGGCTCCCCGTCGAGGCGGCCCATGCCGCGCCAGCCACGCCGGCATACGTCCAGGGTCGGGCCAACGAGGCGACCAGCGGGACCACGAACTCGGTGGCCTTCACCGCCGCCAACCGCGTGGGCGACCTCGTGGTGGCCTACGCCATCTGGGACACGGGCGCCACGGCCACGGTCACGGACACCAACGCCAACACGTACGCCCCCGTCGGACCTCCGACGTCGTGGAACGGCGGGCGCTGGAGCTCACAGGTGTTCTACGCCAAGAACGTCGCCGCCGGGGCCAACACCGTGAGGCTGACCCTCAGCAGCGCGGTGACCTCATGGAGCGTCCTCTACGTCCACGAGTACTCGGGCATTGACCGAACCTCTCCGCTGGACGTCTCGGCGGCCGCCATCGGAAGCACGACCGCGATGGACAGCGGCGCCCGCACGACGACCAACGCCAACGACCTGATCTTCGGGGCAGGCGCGTCCGACTCCCAGGTCAACGCCACAGGCACCGGATTCACGACCCGGCTGACGGCGTACGGAAACCGCACCGAGGACCGGAATGTCACGACGACCGGGTCCTACAGTGCGAGCGCGAGGCAGAACCACAACGCCTGGGTGATGCACCTGGCGGCTTTCAAGGCAGACCCCGGCTCCACGGACACCACGCCACCCACGGTGCCCACAGGCCTCAGCGCCACGGGTTTCTCCTCGACGCAGGTGAACCTGTCCTGGAACCCCTCGT
The DNA here is from genome assembly GCF_056403895.1 of Pedococcus sp. P2_E5. NCBI lineage: Bacteria > Bacillati > Actinomycetota > Actinomycetes > Micrococcales > Intrasporangiaceae > Pedococcus > Pedococcus sp. P2_E5. The sequence continues at coordinate 128,163 of NZ_JBFUEP010000001.1, read as the reverse complement.
CGGACAACGTCACCGTCGCTGGATACCGCGTCTACCGCAACGCCATCCAGGTGGGCTCGCCGGGGACCACGCTCTACCAGGACACCGGGCTCCTCCCTGCCACGACGTACTCGTACACGGTCGCGGCGATCGACGGAGCCGGCAACGTGTCCGCGCCGTCCGCCCCGGTCAACGGGACCACGCAGAACGCACCACCCGACGGGACACCTCCCACGGTCTCCATGACGGCACCGGCGGGTGGGGCCACCGTGCTCGGAACGACAAGTCTGACCGCGTCTGCTTCTGACGACACCGGAGTGCTGGGGGTGCAGTTCCTGCTCGACGGGGCGAACCTGGGTCTCGAGGACACCACCGCCCCCTACTCGTTCGCCTGGGACACCACGGCCGTGCAGAACGGTACCCACGCGCTCGCCGCACGAGCCAGGGACGGAGCCAGTCACCTGACCACGTCGACACCCGTCACGGTGACCGTGAACAACCCCGCGACACCCGCCGGGTTGCTGGCCGGCTACGCCCTGGACGAGGGGTCGGGGACGACCACGGCGGACGCCTCCCCCAACGGCCTCACCGGCACCCTGCTGGGCGGAGCGACCTGGGCCACCGGGCACTTCGGACAGGCGGTGTCGCTGGACGGCGTCAACGACAACGTGAGCCTTGGAGCGCCTTCCTCGCTCCAGCTCAGCGGCAGCATGACGGCCAGCGCGTGGATCTACGCGACGGGCGCGCCGGGCGACGACGCTGTCATCGTGTCGAAACGGGGGAGCATCGGGTTCCAGCTGGACACCACGATCGACGTCGGGCCCAGGGTCGTCGGCTTCAAGCTCACCGACAGCTCCGGACGCGACATGATGCGCTACGGCACGACGCCCCTTCAGACCAACACCTGGTACTACGTCACGGGTGTCTACGACGGCTCTGCCCAGACGATGAGCGTCTACGTCAACGGCACCCTGGACAACGGCCCTCTGGTCGGCACCGTGTCCGCCACCCAGCAGAACACCGCTGCCAACCCTGTGCTGCTCGGCCAGCGACCCAGCGGCGGCTTCAACTTCATCGGCCGCCTCGACAACGTGCGCGTCTACGGGCGGGCGCTCTCGCCCACCGAGCTGCAGTCGGACATGAGCACGGCCCTGGGCTCTTCGCCGGCCACCGACCCCACACCACCGACCGTGTCGCTCACAGCACCCGCCTCGGGGGCCACGGTCAGCGACATCGTCAACGTCACCGCCAACGCAGCCGACAACGTGGGCGTGGTGGGGGTGCAGTTCCTCGTCGACGGTGCGCCCACGGGGGTCGAGGACCCCGCGGCCCCGTACGCCCTCGCGTGGGACACCCGAACCGCGACGAACGGTTCGCACACCGTGTCGGCCCGAGCCCGCGACGCGGCGGGGAACGTCACCACCTCTGCCGCCGTGACCGTCAACGTGAGCAACACCAACAGGTTCCAGAACGAGACGCTTGCGACCGGGCTCAGCCTGCCCACCGCCATGAAGTTCCTCCCGGACGGGCGGCTCCTCGTCTCCGAACTTGCCGGGAGCATCCGCGTCCTCTCCTCGCCCTACCTCACCGTGGGCGCGACGCCATTCCTGCAGATCAGCAACATCGGTTCGGCGGGCGTGCAACAGGGCATCTACGACTTCGCCCTCGACCCCAACTTCTCCGTCAACCGCTACTACTACGTCTTCTACACGCGCGGGACACCCAACCGCGACCGGCTCAGTCGCTTCACCGCGAACACAGCCCTCGACGGCACCGTCGCCGGGAGCGAGCTACCGCTGTATGACGACCCGCAGGACGCCAACGCCGAACACCACGGGGGTGCGATCGTCTTCGGCAATGACGGCAAGCTGTACTTCACGACTGGCGAGCACTTCCAGGCCGGACTCGCCCAGGACCTCACCAACCCTCGGGGCAAGGTGCACCGGATCAACCTCGACGGAACGGTGCCGACCGACAACCCCTTCTACGACGGCTCCGGCCCCCACTGGGACTCGATCTGGGCGTACGGGCTACGCAACCCCTTCCGCGCGTTCTACGACGCCCCGAGCAGTCGGATGTTCGTCGGCGACGTGGGCGGCAACGACTACGCGACGGCGAAGGAGGAGGTCAACGTCATTGCCAGGGGGGCCAACTACGGGTGGCCCACCTACGAGGGCACCTGCCCGGCGCCGTGCACCAGCCCCATCACCTCCTGGCCGCACAACGGGCGTGACAGTGCGGTCGTGGGTGGCTTCGTCTACCACGGGAACGCCTTTCCGGCCGGCTACGAGGGCAGCTACTTCTTCGCCGACTACACCCAGAACTGGATCAAGCGACTGACCTTCGACACCAGCGGCAACGTCAGCGGTGTCGTGAACTTCGAACCGACGGACGGAAGCGTTGACGGGCCCTACGGAGACATCGTCTACCTCATCGAAGGGCCCGACCAGAACCTCTACTACCTCGACCTGGGCTACTCGGACATCAGCGGCACCTATGGGGTGAGCAAGATCCGCAGGATCAGGTACGTCACCTCCAACCAGCCACCTGTCGTCAACGCCAGCGCCAACGTCACCTCGGGAGCGGTCCCCCTCGAGGTCACCTTCTCCAGCGCCGGGTCCTCGGACCCTGAGGGCCAGCCACTCACCTACTCCTGGGACTTCGGCGACAACCTGACCTCCACCGCCGCCAACCCTGTCCACACCTACACCGCCGCCGGCAGCTACACGGCACGGCTCACGGTCTCCGACGGCGTGAGCACGTCGAACTCGGTTCCCATCACGATCGCGGTGGGCAGCCCACCCTCGGCCACCATCACCTCCCCCACCGACGGTGACCGTTTCGTCGCCGACCAGGTGATCAGCTACAGCGGCGCGGCATCCGACCCCGTGGACGGCACCCTTCCTGCGAGCGCGTACACGTGGAACATCGACTTCCTGCACGAGGGGCACGTCCACCCGGGGACCCCGATCACCGGAGTGAAGAACGGCAGCTTCACGATCCCGAGCTCGGGCCACGACTTCAGCGGCAACACCCGCTACCGCATCACCCTGACGGTGACGAACTCCAGCGGGCTGACGGACACCAAGACCGTGTACGTGTGGCCGACCAAGGTCAACCTGACGTTCTCCACGGCGCCAGACCCCGGGCTGACCCTGTACCTCGACGGGATCGCCAAGACGACTCCGTTCGTCCACGACGCCCTCGTCGGCTTCCACCACACGATCGAGGCGCGAGACCAGTCCGCCAACGGCAAGTCCTACGGCTTCGCCTCGTGGTCCGACGGAGGGTCGCAGAGTCACGAGATCGTGGTGCCGCCCAACGACGCGCCCTACACCGCGACCTATGCCGTGATGACGAGCGCCGCTCCGATCGGCTACCGCCAGGTCGCGGCAGCCACACCACAGACGGCACAGTCCACGGTTCCCACGACGCTCACCCAGGCCCAGACCGCAGGCGACCTCAACGTCGTGGTCGTCGGCTGGAACGACCTGGTGTCCAACGTCTCGGCGGTCACGGACAGCGCAGGAAACACCTACCAGCTCGCGGCCGCGACCCGGCGTGGCTCTGCCACGAGCCAAGCCGTCTACTTCGCCCGGAACATCAGGGCGGCCAGCTCGAACACGGTGACGGTCACCTTCGACAGGGCCGCTGCCTACGTGGACGTGCGGGTCGCGGAGTACTCCGGCATCGACACGACGAGCCCTCTGCTCGGCAGCACCGGCGCCTCGGGCAACGGCACCACCGCCTCGAGCGGCACCCTTGCGACGACTGCCACCAACGTGCTCCTCGTGGGCGCCGGGACGACCACGGGTGGCTTCACCGGCGCCGGGGCCGGGTACACGTCAAGGCTCATCACCTCACCGGACCTCGACATCGTGGAGGACCGCGTCGTGGCGACGGCAGGCAGCTACGCAGCCACGGCTCCCCAGTTCGGGAACTACGTCATGCAGGTGGTCGCGTTCAAGGGCGCCGCGCCCTAGTGCGGATGCTCGATCCGGGCCGGCCCTGGCTCACGCGCGTCGAGCGGCAGGGCCGGGCTCGACGGGGTCCTGAGCCGGCGAGTCGAGTGGGCGACCGGTCAGGACGCGGGAGCGGCCGTGGGAGCAGGCCCCTGGTACGACCGGGCGACGGTGGTGGCCTCGGACGGCATGAGGATCCACAGGATCGGGTAGATGAGGATCTGGCTGCCGGGGATCACCATGAGCAGCAGCACGAACAGGATCCTCGCCGGCCACGGCGCGATGCCGAAGCGCCGTCCGAGCCCGGAGGCCACACCGCCCAGGACACGTTCGCCACGCGGTCGGACGAGACCCTGCTGGGCGAAGCTCGAGTGGATGTCGTTCATGGGTGGAGCACTTCCTTCGGTTGGCGTCCGGGCCTCTCCCGGACGACTCCACTGTGGCTGACGGCGGCCCTGCGGCCCATCGGGTGCAACCCTGACGTGGCCCCGGTTGTCCGGCCCTGCCCTCGGGGTCGGCGGTGCGACGAGCTCAGGGTCGGAAGGTCCAATGGCGAACTGAGCCCCTCCGAGCTGAGTGGACGCCTCGGCCCGGCAACAGGAAGGACCCGACCTGGGGTCGGGTCCTTCCTGTTGCGTGCTGGGCGGAGGCATCCGAAGAGTCCCCGGCGCCGGTGGTCAGACGGTCGTGGTGACCACCGTCAGGGTCAGCAGTCGGCGCTGGCCGTTCCACACCGCGTACAGGCCGCCCTCGCCCGCGCCGGTCTGCGTCACGGAGGTGACGGCTCCGAGGCCACTGTTGCCGGGGCAGCCGGCGCCCACGGCGGGCACGGCCTGGCCGCTCCACGTCCCGGTACCGAACCCGGTCAGGTACCAGCCGGTCATCGGGCCCTGCTTGCCGCTGCTGTTGGTGCGGGCATCGCTGCCGAGAGTGGCCAGGACGCCCGTCGTCTTGGTGTTGGTGATGGTGTGGTGGTTTCCGCTGGGAGTGTCGAACTCACACACCACCTCGTACGTGGAGACGCTGTCGTAGACGAAGGTGACTCCTCCGACGTTGTCCTGCATCGCCTTGTTGTTCCAGCCGTAGGCGCTCTGGACCTCGCCCTTGCCGACCCAGCCCACGCCGGACGCGTCAAGCGTGTAGGCGGACGCCGAGCCCGCAGCGGCCAGCAGCATGCCGGCCCCGAGTGCGGCTACTGCCGCAAGCTTCCTGAACATGATCGTGTGATCCCCTCGTCCGCGGGGCGGACCCTGCGTCGCCCCTGCACCGCCGAGCATGGCGTCAGAGGTAATGGAATGGTCAAGAACAGGTCAGGTTCGTGCAAAGTCCGCCCGATTGGGCGATGACATAGGTGATCAATGGGACACGCGCTGCCGGCAACCGCCAACACCCCCCGCCCGAACGCCAACGCCAACGGCACGGTGACGGTGACCGTGAGCGTCGACCACCTGTCCTGCCGCGAGTAGCAACCCACCGGCGTCCACGTCCTGCCGAAAACCGTTGTCCGGTTGGCCCGACAGGGTGGTAGACACCTCCAGTGCACACTTCGCTGGAGTTCCCCGACCTGCTGGCGCTGATCGACGAGCGGTCGACCGCCTTCTGTGCGGCGGTCGCTGCCGCGCCCAGCCTGGACGTGCAGGTGCCATCGTGCCCGGAGTGGACGCTCTTCGACCTGGTGCAGCACCTTGGCGAGGGGCGTTTTGCGTGGGCAGCCACCGTCGCAGCCGGGCCCGACGCAGCCGGAAAGTCCGCGGGAGACGGCGGGCCGGCGCCTCGTGACCGCGAGGCCCTCCTCACCTGGATGTCCGCGTCGACACAGCAGCTGGTGGAGGCTCTGCAGGATGCCGGCCCGGATCGCGGTTGTTGGATGTGGTGGGGCGACTCGCAGTCACCCCCGACCAGCGGTGCCGTCGCCCGGCACCAGCTGCAGCAGATGGCGGTGCACACCTACGACGCCCAGCTCACCGCGGATGCCGCACAGCCGCTGTCCGACGAGGTGGCGCTCGACGGCGTCGAGGAGTTCCTGTTCACCTGCTGCGCCACCACCGCCGCCTGGCCGCACGAGCCCGCCGTGGTCGACTACCACGTCACCGACGGCCCCTCCTGGCGCGTCTGGCTCTCCGCCGACGGTGCGCGGATCGCCCGCCTCCCCGACGCCGGCAGCGACACCCCGGACACGGTGGACGCCTCCGCGCGGGGCACGGCCAGCGAGCTGGTCCTCTTCTTCTACGGCCGCATCCCGCCGGAGTCGCTCGAGCTCGGCGGTGACCCACGGGTCTTCGACCAGCTCTTCGCCTGGGACCCGGGTGCGTAGGACGTGACCTCAGGCCTCTGACCTGCACGGTGGGTCGGCACGGTGGGCTCCCCGGGTAGGAATCGAACCTACGTCGCTTGTCCTGATTCAAAGTCAGGCGGGCCCTACCAGCAGACCAACCGGGGAACGCCCCCTGCGGGGACCCGCCAAGGGTAGCCAAGCACGCGGCATACCTCGGCATCGCCGTCGACAACCGGTGACAACCTACGGTTCCGTAGGTTACGGTTTCGTACGTTGTTGATGCCTCCGTGGCGACGAACCGAAGGAAGGTTCCCCCTGCGATGACGCCCCCCAACTCTTCCGCGCCGACCGCGCCAGCGCCCGCCCCCGCCCCCGCCCCCGCTCCCGCGACGACCACGCGGGACCAGACCCCCGCCGTGGCCCCCGAGCGGAAGGCCCGCGGCGAACAGGTCGCGCTGGCGCTGTTCATCGGCATCCCGTTCCTGGCACTCGTCGCAGCCGTGCCCGTCGCCTGGGGCTGGGGGCTCGGCTGGCACGACATCGTGATCGCCGTCGTCATGTATGCCGTCGCGGGGCACGGCATCACCGTGGGCTTCCACCGCTACTTCACGCACGGCTCGTTCAAGGCCAGCCGCGGGCTGAAGGTCGCCCTCGCGGTCGCGGGCTCGATGGCCATCCAGGGACCGGTGGTCCGGTGGGTTGCCGACCACCGCCGCCACCACGCCTTCTCCGACCGTGACGGTGACCCGCACAGCCCCTGGCGCTACGGAGAGACGATCCCGGCGCTGGCCAAGGGCCTGTGGTGGGCGCACACGGGCTGGCTGTTCGACGTCGAGCAGACTCCGCGCAGCAAGTACGCACCCGACCTGATGGCAGACACGGACCTGCAGAAGGTCGACCGGGCGTTCCCGCTGATCGTCGCCGCCTCGATGCTGCTGCCTGCCGTCGTCGGCGGACTGTGGTCGATGAGCTGGCAGGGGGCGCTCACAGCGTTCTTCTGGGCTTCGCTGGTGCGGGTCTCCCTGCTGCACCACGTCACCTGGTCGATCAACTCGATCTGCCACACCATCGGCGAGCGCCCGTTCAAGAGCCGCGACAGGTCCGGCAACGTCTGGTGGCTGGCGGTCCTGTCCATGGGCGAGTCCTGGCACAACCTGCACCACGCCGACCCGACCTGCGCCCGCCACGGGGTCGAGAAGGGTCAGGTCGACTCGACCGCGCGGGTCATCTGGGCGTTCGAGAAGTTCGGCTGGGCCACCGACGTCAGGTGGCCCGTGGCCAAGCGCATCGACGCCCGGCGCCTCGCCGCCTGAGTCCTCGCCTGAGGTCCTCGCCCGAGGTCGTCGCCCGAGTCAGGGCGCCGTCGTCAGGAGCGCCCGGAACCGGTCGACCTCCGGCTGCTGCCAGTCGCTGTGGTCGTTGTGCCAGCCTTCGAGGTCGCGAAAACCCTTGGCGTCGTTGGCCATCGCATGCCCGATGACGTCCGCGTCCGCAATCGGGAACCGTCGCTGCAGGTCCTCGACGAGGGCCACGCCCGCGGCAACCTGCGCCCGGCGGCGCAGCACCTGCTGCACCGCCCAGCGCGAGTCGTGACCACTCGAGGACTGCACGAACTCGACCCCGATGGCCAGGTGGTTGAGCCCCACCGCGTGCCGGCAGATCACGGTCGGCGGGACCAGCTCGTGGATGGTGCCGTCCTGGTCGACGACGTAGTGGGCACAGGTTCCGGGGCGCTCGCCGCGGTTGGGGGCGTCGGCCTCGAAGAGCGAGCGGGTCGAGGCATAGGTGTCACTCTCCGTGTAGTGCAGGACGATCATCGTCGGGTCCAGCCGCCAGGTGCGGGTCCCATAGTGCCGCTGCGCGTATGCCGCGGTCTCGGCCTTGCGTACCGGGCCGAAGGTCAGGTGGTCGGCCACGATCCGTGGCGCCGTGGGGATGTCGAGGCCAGGCACGGCCGTGGTCACCGACCGGACCGGCGAAGAGGGTGACGGGGCAGGCGTGGGGACGGTCTCGGCGCGGCCCTGGAGCCCTCGGTCGAGGGCCACGCCGAGCAGCACCAAGGCGACCACGGCGGCAGCCGCCATCGCCCACCGCCGCGCTCCCCCGGCATACCGGGCACTGGCCTTCACGACCACCACGCTACGCACGCGGCATGATGGGGCGCGTGACCGACGCCCACGACAAGACCACCACCCCCGGCTCCCGCGCCCGCATGACCGGCAAGCAGCGCCGTGAGCAGCTCATCCAGGTCGGTCGGAAACTGTTCGCGGACAAGGGATTCGAGGGCACGACGGTCGAGGAGATCGCCGCGAAGGCCAGCGTGTCCAAGCCGGTCGTCTACGAACACTTCGGGGGCAAGGAGGGTCTCTACGCCGTCGTGGTCGACCGCGAGATCGCCGCACTCCTGGGGGGCATCACCGGTGCCCTGAGCGCCGAGCTCAACAGCCGCGAGACGCTCGAGCGAGCCGCCGGCGCCCTGCTGGACTACATCGAGAGCAACACCGACGGCTTCCGGATCCTGGTGCGGGACAGCCCCGCCGGACAGTCGACCGGGTCGTTCGCCAGCCTCATCTCCGACGTCGCCAGCCAGGTCGAGCACATCCTCGCTGCCGAGTTCAAGCGTCGCAAGCTCGACCCCAAGACCGCTCCGCTCTATGCCCAGATGCTCGTCGGCATGGTCGCCCTGACGGGCCAGTGGTGGCTGGACTCGCGCAAGATGAAGAAGGCCGATGTCGCGGCCCACCTGGTCAACCTCGCCTGGAACGGCCTCGCCGGCCTCGAGAAGAAGCCGGCACTGATGAGCGCGGACTAGCCTGTCAGGCATGCGCTCGTTCCTGGTCACAGACGCAGTTCGCGACTACGCCGCCGCGCACAGCTCGTGGCGGCCCGACCCGGTGGTGCGTGAGCTGCAGGAACGCACCCACGCCCTCGGCAGCCCCGCCGGCATGCAGGTCGGCGACGACCAGGGCCAGCTGCTCACCATGCTGGCCCGCCTCGTCGGAGCGCGGTCGGCCGTCGAGGTCGGGACGTTCACGGGCTACTCGAGCCTCTGCATCGCGCGCGGGCTCGCCGACGGCGGCAGGCTCGTCTGCTGCGACATCAGCGAGGAGTGGACGGCGATCGGCCGGCAGGCCTGGCAGGAGGCCGGGGTCGCGGACCGCATCGACCTGCGGATCGCGCCGGCGCTCGACACCCTGCGCGCCCTGCCTCCCGAGCCCACCATCGACCTGGTCTTCATCGACGCCGACAAGGGCGGCTACGTCGACTACTGGAACGAGCTCGTGCCCCGGGTCCGACCGGGCGGTCTGTTGCTCGCCGACAACGTGCTGTGGAGCGGCGAGGTCGTCGACGAGGACGCCTCGGACGACAACCTCGACGCGCTCCGGGCCTTCAACGACGTGGTCGCGGCGGACGAACGGGTCGAGACGGTCGTGCTCACCGCCTTCGACGGACTGACCATCGCGCGCAAGCTCTAGCTGGTCGCCGCAGCCCGCTCAGCGGCCGAGCTGACAGTCCGAGGGACAAACGTGCCGGCGGCGGCCCGTTTGGACCTGGACCGGCCGCGTTGATCCATGCCACCAGTGTCAGGACTCGACGCAGAGCCTTCCGGGACGCGCTGGGGAGCAACCCGGTCCGCTCAGTCGCCGGGTCGGTGGGCCACGACGAAGATCCGGCGGAACGGGAAGATCACGCCCATCGGCGTCCTCGGGTATGCCGCGCGGAGCCTCGCGTCGTAGTCGGCCAGGAAGACGTCGCGCTCGTCCGCGTCGGTCAGGGCCTCGAGGACCGGCCGGAGCCCCGTGCCCCGCACCCACTCGAGCACCGGGTTGGCCTGCCGTGCTTGGGGATCGAGGACGTGTTGGTAGGTCGTCTCCCACCCGTCGACCTCGAGGCCGACACTCCCGAGCAGCTCGACGTAGACCGCAGGAGCCTCGACGGCCAGGCGCTCGAGGGCGGGTCGCAGCCGGTCTGCCGCGGGGTGGCCTTCGGCAACCTCGCGCATGAGGGCGTGGGAGGGCGCGTCGAGGTTGCCCGGCACCTGCATGGCGAGCCATCCGCCAGCCGCCAGGGCCGAGGCCCAGCGCGTCAGGAGCTGCGAGTGGCCCGGGACCCACTGGAGGGTGGCGTTGGTGAGGATGACGTCGGGGGCGGCCCCTAGCGTCGTCGGATCCCATTGCGCCACATCGGACTCCACCCACTCGACGCGGCCGGCCGGGTCCAGGGCCCGAGCGGCTTCGAGCATCTGGGGCGAGTGGTCGACCCCGACGATGCGGGCGTCGGGCCATCGCTCGGCGAGCGAGAGCGTCAGGGGTCCGTTGCCGCAGCCGAGATCGACGACCAGGGACGGGTCGACCACCCCGACCCGGGCGAGGAGGTCGCCGAACGGCCGGGACCGGTGGTCGGAGAACTTGGCGTACTGCCGGGGATCCCACGTGGTGCTCATGACGACGACCTCTCGACGACCTCAGGACGGTTATCTTGATATCAAGATACTTGACGGAAGGTACAGTTGTCACCATGTCGACTCCCCCGCCCGACGACGTCGACCACATCGTCGAGGCGTGGCGGCGCGAGCGGCCGGACCTCGACGTGGCGCCGCTGCAGATCCTGTCCCGCGTCTCCCGGCTGGCCCGACGGCTGGACCTCGACCGCGTCCAGGCCTTTGCCCGCCACCAGCTGGAGGGGTGGGAGTTCGACGTGCTGTCGGCCCTGCGCCGGGCCGGCCAACCCTACGAGCTGTCGCCGGGGCAGCTCATCCGACAGACCCTCGTCACCAGCGGGACGATGACCAACCGCGTCGACCGCCTCGAGCGCCGCGGGCTGGTCGGTCGCACGCCCGATCCCACCGACCGTCGCGGGGTCATCGTGCGACTCACTCCTGCGGGTCAGCGCACCGTGGACGACGCGATGGCCGACCTGCTCGACCGCGAGCGCGACCTCCTGGCGGAGCTCTCCTCCGGCGACAGAGACGAGCTCGCCGCGATGCTTCGACGACTGCTGTCCCCCTTCGAGACCTGACCTCAGCCGACGATCTCGGCCGCGGCCAACCACTCGAGCTCGAGCGTCTCGCGCTCGTCGACGATCGCGCGCAGCTGCCCGTTGAGAGTCAGCACCTTGGCGTGGTCGGTGGCCGACTGCGCCATCTCGGCGTGGATCCGTTCCTCACGCTCGACGAGCCGCGCCAGCTGCTTCTCGACCCGCGCCATGTCCTTGCGGGCCTCCCGCAGCTCGGCGGGCGAGACCCCGGGCGAGGCCCCAGTCGAGGCCCCAGTCGATGCGAGCGGCGATCCGCCGGGCGACGCGTCGATGGACCCGGTCGACGCACCCGACCCGGACTGCCCGGTGGGCAGGGTGGCAGCCGGGGCGGCCCGGCGCAGCTCGAGGTACTGCTCGACGCCACCGGGGAGCTCTCGGATCCTGCCGTCGTCGAGCAGGGCGATCTGCTTGTCGCAGGCTCGTTCGAGCAGGTAGCGGTCGTGCGACACGACGAGCAGCGTGCCCGCCCACCCGTCGAGGACGTCCTCCAGGGAGGTCAGCGTCTCGATGTCGAGGTCGTTGGTCGGTTCGTCGAGCAGCAGGACGTTCGGCTCGTCCATCAGCAGCCGGGTCAGCTGGAGCCGACGGCGCTCACCACCGGACAGGTCCGAGACGCGGGTCTGCTGGCGACCGCCGGTGAAACCGAGCCGTTGGGCGAGCTGCGACGCGCTGACCTCCTTGCGGCCCAGACGGATGTACTTGCGGACGTCCTCGATCGCCTCGATGACGCGCCAGTCGGCATACCGCTCGAGCTCCCGCACCTCCTGGGTGAGGTAGGCGAGCTTGACGGTCACGCCTTCCTTCCGCTTGCCCGAGGAGAGCGGGAGCTGACCGGCGATCGCGCGCAGCAGCGTCGACTTGCCGGAGCCGTTGACCCCGACGATGCCGACCCGCTCGCCGGGCGCGAGGTGCCAGGTGACCCGGTCGAGGAGCAGCCGGTCACCGAGGGTCACCGATGCGTCCACCAGGTCGACGACGTCCTTGCCCAGCCGGGTCGTGGCGAACCGCATCAGCTCGACGTCGTCGCGCGCCGGAGGTTCGTCGGCGATGAGGGAGTTGGCCGCGTCGATGCGGAACTTCGGCTTGGTGGTGCGCGCCGGTGGACCGCGGCGCAGCCAGGCGAGCTCCTTGCGGAGCAGGTTGTCGCGCCGCTCGGCCGTGACCGCCGCCATCCGCTCGCGCTCGGCCTTCGCGAGGACGTATGCCGCGTAGCCACCGTCGAAGGCGTTGACCTTGCCGTCCACGACCTCCCAGGTGGTGGTGGCGATCTCGTCGAGGAACCACCGGTCGTGGGTGATCGCCACGACGGCGTTGTCCGGGCGGGCACGGTGCCGCACCAGGTGTTCGGCGAGCCAGGCCACGCCCTCGACGTCGAGGTGGTTGGTCGGCTCGTCGAGGAACAGCACGGTGGGGTCCTGCACCAGCAGCGCGGCCAGCGCGAGGCGCCGGCGCTCCCCACCCGACAGGGGCCCCACGAGCGCGTCGAAACCACCGACTGCTTCGGCACCGATCCCGCCGAGCAGCCCCGTGAGGACGTCGCGGATGCGGGGGTCGCCCGCCCACACGTGCTCTGCCAGGTCGCCGAGCACCGCTTCGTGGACGGTGTGACCGGGGTCGAGGACGTCGTCCTGGGCGAGCACGCCGACCCGCGACACCCCCGCGTGGGTCACCCGTCCCGAGTCCACCTCGAGGTGGCCCGCGAGGACTCGCAGCAGGGTGGTCTTGCCCCCACCGTTGCGTCCGACGACGCCGATGCGGTCACCGCCGAGCACCCCGAGGGAGACCTCGTCGAGCACGTGGGCGGTGCCGAGGGCGAGGGAGGCGCGCTCGACGCTGATGAGGTTGACCATCTGCTGCTCAGCCCGGTCGTGGAGCGCTGATGACGTGGGCTCCGTGCGCCGGACCGGTCGCGCGGCGGACGTCCTGCACGGCGCCCGAGGCCGTCAGGGAGACCGCGAGGTCGAGGGCGGCCTCGTTGGACTCGGCGATGAAGGCGACCGTCGGCCCCGAGCCGGAGATGATGCCTCCCAAGGCACCGAACTCCAGCCCCGCGTCGAGCACGTCACCGAGGGCCGGCCTGAGCGAGATCGCCGCTGCCTGGAGATCGTTCGACAGTGCGGCACCCAGCGCTCGCGCATCGCCAGAACGCAGCGCCGTCATCATCTCGGCGCTCGGCGAGGGGTCGGGGACGGGGCGGTTGCCCCTGAGACGGTCGCACTCGGCATACACGGCCGGGGTCGACAGGCCGTCCTCGCTGAGGGCGAACACCCAGTGGTAGCTGCCCCGGGCCAGCACCGGCGCCAGCCGCTCGCCGCGCCCCGAACCCATCGCGGTGCCCCCGCCGAGCAGGAAGGGCACGTCGCTGCCCAGTCCCGCCGCGATCTCCTCGAGCTCGGGCCGGGACAGACCGGTCCCCCACAGCAGGTCGCACGCGACCAACGTCGCCGCCGCATCGGCGGAGCCACCGGCCATGCCACCCGCCACGGGGATGTCCTTGCGGATGGTGATGTGCACGGGTTCGTCGATGCCGCCCACCTCGGCCAGCCGCTGGGCGGCGCGGGCGGCGAGGTTGGTGCCGTCGACGGGCACGCCGAAGGACTGCGGTCCTGACACGGCCAGCCCCCACCGGGGGGCGCTCATCACGGTCACCTCGTCGAACAGGTTGACCGCGTGGAAGATCGTCGACAACGGGTGGTACCCGTCCTCGCGGGGCGCGCCCACGAGCAGCTCGAGGTTGACCTTCGCCGGGACGCGCACCGTCACCGACGACGGCGGCAGGGCGGCTGAGGTCATGGCCGCCACCCTAACGGGGTGAACGGGTTCAGAGCGGACCAGCACATCTGCACAGAACCTTCACACCATCTACCCCTCCCCCACCGGGTCACTCTCCTAGTCTCGAGAATGTGAGCACCAAGCCCCGCGTCCTCGTCGTCGAGGACGAACCCACCATCGCCGACGCGATCGCTGCGCGCCTGACTGCCGAGGGTTTCGCCGTCGAGCAGGTGCACGACGGCCTCGTCGCGCTGGACCGCGCCGCGGCCTGGGACCCGGACGTCGTGGTGCTCGACGTGATGCTCCCCGGCCTCGACGGCCACGAGGTATGCCGGCGGCTCCAGGCCGCCCGACCGGTGCCTGTGCTGATGCTCACCGCCCGTGACGACGAGACCGACCTGCTGGTGGGCCTGGGGATCGGGGCCGACGACTACATGACCAAGCCGTTCTCGATGCGTGAGCTGGTGGCGCGGATCCGCGCACTGCTGCGGCGCGTGGAGCGGGCCGCTGCGACGAGGGAGTCCCCGGCACCCACGGTGAACGTCAACGGGTTGCGCATCGACGGCGCCCAGCGGCGGGTGTGGTCCCGGGAGGACGAGGTGCACCTCACGCCCACGGAGTTCGACCTGCTGGCCTGCCTGGCCGCCCGACCCGGCACGGTCCTCACCCGTGAGTCCCTGCTCGCCGAGGTGTGGGGGTGGGCGGACGCCTCGGGCACGCGCACGGTCGACAGCCATGTGAAGTCGCTGCGCCGCAAGCTCGGGGCTGACCTCCTGCGCACCGTCCACGGAGTCGGCTATGCGCTGGAGGTGGGCGCGTGAGGTACGACCTGCGCCCGCTCGACACGGTCCGCTCCATCAAGGTGAAGCTGGGCCTGCTCGTGGCGGCCACCATCACGGTGGCGTCGGTGCTCGCCGTCGTGGGCACCCGCGCAGGACTCTCGCCGTGGGCCACGGTGCCGTTTGCGGTCCTGGCGGCGCTCGGGATCACGCAGCTCCTGGCACGGGGGATGACCTCGCCGCTGCGTGAGATGACGCATGCGGCCCAGCAGATGGCGCAGGGGGACTACTCCCAGCGCGTGCGCGCCACCTCCGGCGACGAGGTGGGCGACCTGGCCCGCGCCTTCAACCGGATGTCGGCCACGCTCGAGATGGTCGACCGGCACCGGCGAGACCTCGTCGCCAACGTCTCGCACGAGCTGCGCACACCGATCTCGGCGCTGCAGGCCGTGCTGGAGAACCTCGTCGACGGCGTGTCCCAGCCCGGCCCCGAGGAGCTGCGTCGCGCACTCGCCCAGACCGAACGCCTCGGTCGCCTCGTGAGCGACCTGCTCGACCTGTCGCGGGTGGAGGAGGGCGTGACGCCGCTGAGGTTCAAGGACGTGCGGCTCGCCGACCTGCTCGAGGAGGCGGTCGCCCAGGCACGGGTCGACGGACTGCGCTACGCGGTGGTGGTCCGGCCCGAGACCCTCACGGTCCCCGCGGACCCCGACCGGGTGCACCAGCTGCTCGCCAACCTGCTCGACAACGCGTCCCGCCACAGTCCGGCGGGGGGCCTGGTCCGGGTGAGTGCCGAGCTGGCCGACGGGCACGTCCTGGTCGCCGTCGCCGACGACGGGCCCGGGATCGCGGCGTCCGACCGGCGCGCGGTGTTCGAGCGGTTCACGACCAGTGCCGCACAGAACAGCGGCACCGGCCTCGGCCTCGCCATCTCCCGCTGGGTCGCCCAGCTGCACGGCGGAACCATCGCCGTCGCCGACAGCGACCACGGCTGCCGCATCGAGGTGACCCTGCCCGCGGACGCGACCCGTCCGATCACGACGAAGGAGCCCATCATGAGCACACTCACCCCACCGGCCCCTGCGCCGAACCCTCCGTCGGCCCCGGCGCACGAGGGTCTCGGGTCCTACTGGCCGGACGCGCCGCGGCGGGGACCCGGCATCGTGGCCAGCGCCGTGGCTGCTGGGGTGCTGGCTGCCATCGTGGTGCCCGACCGCAACCTCGGTGTGGGCACCACGCTCGTCTTCGGCACTGTCGCCGCCACGGCCCTCGGCGCCCGCGCCCTGCACCCCAGGTCTCGTCGGTGGGGCAGGCTCGACAACCTCGACGCGGCCCTCGTGGCCCTGCTGCTGGCGACCCTGTTCGTCAGGGACGCCGCGTGGATCACCATCCTGTGCCTCCTGGCGGGGCTGGCGCTGGTGGCCGTGAACTCCACCCGCGCGTCGTCGGTCCTGGCCCTGCTCGCCACGGCAGCTGCCGTGCCTCTTGCCTCCATCCGCGGCCTGCCGTGGCTGGGCCGCACGCTGAAGCCCCGCACCAGCGTGCAGGCCTGGATCCCCGCAGCCCGTGCCACGATCGTCTCGCTGGTCCTGCTGCTCGTCTTCGGCGCCCTGTTCGCCTCGGCCGACGCGCTGTTCGCGTCCTGGGTCGACGCCATCACGCCCGACATCACCTGGAACGACCTGCCCGCCCGGATCGTCCTGGCGGTGTTCATCGCGGCCGGCACCCTCGCCGCGGCATACGTGAGCCTTGCTCCCCCAGCCGTCGACCGGCTGCGACTGCCCCTGCGACCCAGCCGCAGGCAGTTCGAGTGGCTCGCGCCGGTGATGGCCGTCAACGCCGTCTTCGCGCTGTTCCTGGTCGCGCAGGCGACCGCCATGTTCGGCGGCCACGACTACCTCCAGCGGACCACGGGACTGACCTACGCCGACTACGTCCACGAGGGTTTCGGCCAGCTCACCGTGGCCACGATCCTCACCCTCACGGTCGTCGGCTGGGCTGCGCGCAACGCCACCCCCGGGCGCGCCCGCGACCTGGCCCTCGGCGCCCTGTGCCTCCTGACGATCGTCGTGGTGGTGTCGGCGCTCTACCGGATGCACCTCTACGAAGAGGCCTACGGCTTCACCCGGCTCCGCCTGCTGGTCTCGGTCTTCGAGGGCTGGCTCGGCGTCGTGGTCGTGCTCGTGATGGCCTCCGGTCTCGTCAGGGCGCGTGGCTGGCTGGTCCCGCTGGCGGTGCGGGTCGGAGCCGTGGGGCTGCTCGGGCTCGCGGTGCTCAACCCGGATCTCTACATCGCCGAGCACAACCTCTCCCGCACCGACGCAAAGGCGCCGATCGACTACGTCTACCTCGCCGAGCTCTCCGCGGATGCCGCGCCTGCCCTGGTCGACCTGCGGACGGCAGCCGTCACCTGCGACCCGGGGACCAGCCTGAAGAAGGACGACTGGCTGTCGTGGAACATCTCGCGGTCCAGTGCTCGCGCGCTGCTGGCCAACCACCCCAGCCCCGGGATCGCCGGCTGCCTCGTGCGCTGAGGTCGGGTCGCCGGGCGTGGTCGCAACCTCTGCTAGCAGAGGTTAGGGAATCGGGAGGGCGGAGCGGGCGGCCGCGATCGCCGCGAACTCGTCGATCCCGAGCTGCTCGCCCCTGGTCCGGTGGTCGATGCCGGCCGCCCGTAGGCACTCCTCGGCCAGCGGTGCCGAGCCGGCCCACCCCGCCAGCGCGGCCCGCAGGGTCTTGCGGCGCTGGGCGAACGCCGCGTCGATGCAGGTGAAGGTGTCGCGCCTGCTGGCGGTGGTGGACGGGGCGGGTCGGCGCTCGAGCGCCACGAGACCTGAGTCGACGTTCGGCACAGGCCAGAAGACGCTGCGCGGCACGGTCCCCGCGAGCCGCACCGCGGCATACCAGGAGGCCTTGACGCTCGGGACGCCGTAGGCCTTCGACCCGGGGCGGGCGGCGAGCCGCTCGGCCACCTCGAGCTGCACCATGACGAGCACCCGCTCGAGGGTGGGGAAGGCTTCGAGGAAGTTCAGGACCACGGGCACCGAGACGTTGTACGGCAGGTTGGCGACGAGGGCCGTGGGTTGGGGGTCGGGCAGCTCACGCACCTGCATCGCGTCCGCCTGGACGAGCGTCAGCCGGTCCGCGTATGCCGGTGCGAGCCGGCTCACGGTGCCCGGCAGCGCCTGGGCGAGGTTCGGGTCCACCTCGACGGCGGTGACGTGTCCGACCTCGGGGAGCAGCGCGAGAGTGAGCGAACCGAGGCCCGGGCCGACCTCGACCACGGAGTCGGCGGCGGTCACCCCGGCCAGTCGCACGATCCGCTTGACCGTGTTGGCGTCGATGACGAAGTTCTGGCCCCACTGCTTGGTCGGGCGCAGCCCCAGCTCGGCCGCGATCTCCCGGATCTGGGCGGCTCCGAGGAACCCGCTCTGCTCGACCATGGCGCCGACTCTAGGCGACCGCCGCCTGCCTCAGCCTTCGCGGGTCCGGGGACACAGCCGGGTCCGGGGACACAGCCGGGTCCGGGGACACAGCCGGGGTCCAGGAACAACGTTGCGCTCCACCCGACAACCGAAGTCGGGTGGAGCGCAACGTTCCCGGTGGACCCGAGAAGGGTGGTGCTGAGGTCAGGCTGCGTGGGCGCAACCCCACGGCGACAGGCCGCGGTCGGCGTAGACGCGGTTGGCGACGGTGATCTGCTCGGCCCGCGACGCGAGGTCGGCGCGCGACGCGAAGTCGCCACCACCGGCTCCGAGCCAGGTGCGGATGTCGAACTGCAGGCCGCCGTAGTAGCCGTTGCCCGTGTTGATCGACCAGTTGCCGCCGGACTCGCACTGGGCGATGCGGTCCCACATGGCTGCGTTGGACAGGTTGATGCCCGCACCGGACGTGTTGCCCGCGCTGGGAGCAGGCGTGCTCGCCCGTGCCTTGGTGCCCACGGCGACCAGGGCC
This sequence comes from Pedococcus sp. P2_E5, assembly GCF_056403895.1. NCBI lineage: Bacteria > Bacillati > Actinomycetota > Actinomycetes > Micrococcales > Intrasporangiaceae > Pedococcus > Pedococcus sp. P2_E5. The sequence goes on along the minus strand of NZ_JBFUEP010000001.1, from coordinate 109,405 downwards.
GCGACGGGGGCCTGCGTGACCTGCGTGGCGATGGCCTTCTTGCTCTCCACCTTGCCGTCGACCTTGACGATCTTGTAGGTGACGATCTTGGCGCCGGCGGACCCGGCCTTGAGGGTCTTGGTCTGACCGACGTAGAGGCTGGAGTCCTTCTGCCTGGTGACGGGGGCCGCGACGGCCTCGGTCGCCTTGACCTGCGTCGCCGAGACCCGCAGGACGGCGATCTTCAGACCAGCGGTGACGGCCGTGGTGGGGGCCGGGTTCACGCGGTCGTCGGCGTCCTTGGTGATCTTCAGCTCGGAGAGCACGTCGGCGACGGTGGCGCCGGTGCTGGTGACCGTGCGGTTCTTGCCGTCCGCGCGGACGACGACGTCCTTGGGCGTGGTGACGGAGAGAACCAGGCCCTGACGGCCGAGCGACATCGAGCGGGAGGCCGACAGCTTGGCCGAGTCGGCACGGATGCCGAGCTCCTGCAGCGCGGCAGCCACGGTGGTCGCAGTGGTCCAGTAGTCCTGCGTGCGACCGTCGATGGTGACGGTCAGCTTGCGGCCGTACCGGACGACGATCTTCTGGCCGTCGGCGAGCTGGGTGCCGGGCGCCGGAACGACAACGTCGTGCTCACGGATCGCGATGTCCTGCTTCTCGAGGACGTCACCGACGGTGCTGCCGAAGGCGTGAACGGTCGAGGCCTTGCCATCCACCGAGAGGGTGACGGCCTTGTCGAAGTGCGAGACGCCGACGGCGCCAGCGATGAGGCTGGTCACGACCGCGGCTTGGGCGATGCGACGAACGGGACGGGTGATCACAGTGCTCCAGAGTTCGAGCTCCCCGGGCAGCGGATGGGCGGCGCGACCTTGCTCCGACAGGGCGGGGGCTCAGGCTTCGATGCTCAGTGGCAAAGAAAACAGGGCCTCTCGGGTCCGCCGTCGTGGCGGATCGAGCGACCCCTGCTCGCGTCGTCCAGGGTCCGACCCCGGCCAACAGTCATCAACCATGACCGGCTTTCCGGCAAAGGTCAAATTTTGATAACGGTCCGTTCAGCACTTGGCCAAGTGACACCCGTGGCATTCACCACCGTGCATTCGCACCCCCGCGGCCCGACCCGGCGGGGCTCACCAGGGACCGTAGACCGCCTCGGACGTGTCGCTGACGGCCTGGCACAGGGTGGGTACGGCGACGCCGAGGACCCCCGCCATGGCCCGGATCGTGTGGGGCACGAGGTACGGGGCGTTGGTCGCCCCACGCCACGGCGCCGGCGTCAGGTAGGGGGCGTCGGTCTCGACCAGGACCCTGTCGAGCGGGGTCACCGAGAGCGCGTCGCGCAGGCCCTTGGCGTTCTTGAAGGTCACCGTCCCCGCGAACGACAGGTAGTAGCCACGCTCCGCACACGTCCTGGCCATCGCCATGTCGCCGGAGAAGCAGTGCATCACCGTCTTGGGTGGCGCACCCTCCTCCTCCAGGATTCTCAGGACGTCGTCGTGGGCGTCCCGGTCGTGGATCTGCAGGGCCTTGCCGGTGCGTTTGGCCAGGTCGATGTGCCAGCGGAACGAATCCTGTTGCACCCCAACGCCTTCAGGGCCCGTGCGGTAGTAGTCGAGTCCCGTCTCGCCGATCACGCGCACCCTCGGGTGCGCGGCCAGCTCCTCGATCTCCGCGTATGCCGCGTCGAGACTCCCAGCCCCGGCCAGCCTGGGCACCTCGTTGGGGTGGAGGGCCACACCACCGAGCATCGCCGGGTGGCGGTCGACCATCTCGACCGTGAACCGGGCACCGGGGAGGTCGCACCCGATCTGGACCAGCCGATCGACACCGACGGCCGCCGCCGCGGCGATGACCGCCCCGACGTCGGCCGCCTCCTCGCCGTCCCGCGCGATGTCGAGGTGCGTGTGGTTGTCGACGACCGGGATCGGGAGCGGGTCCGGGGCGTCCGGCACCCTGCTGTGGCCGGCGCGCTGACCCGGGTCAGGCGTCGCTGTCACCGGTGCCCTCGGAGCCGTCAGCCGGGTCCTGGGGGTCGTCCGACGGCGCGTCGGGGGCGTCCGGCGCGTCGTCGCGCAGACGTTGGAGCTCCTCCTCCACCACCCCTTCGTCGAGCTTGGTGAAGATCGGTGTGGGCTTGACCACAGGGGATCCGACCAGCACCGGGACCGACTCCCAGCGCGGCGTCCGCGAGTAGTCACCCGTCACCACCGGGTAGCTCCGGTCGGCGTCCTCGGCGTCGAGTCCCGAGACGTCCTCCAGCAGCGGCATCGGCATGAAGGTGCCCTCGCCACCGAACGCCGCGTGCACGGCGTTGGACGACGACGGCAGGAACGGCGCGAGGATGCGGTTGAGGTCGGCCACGCACTGCGTCAGCGTGTGCAGCACGGTCGCGAGGCGCTCGCGCTGGTCCTCGCCCTTGAGCTTGAACGGCTCGGTGTCGGTGACGTACTTGTTCACCTCACCGACGGTCCGCATCGCTTCTGCCACGGCGGCCTTGATCCGCTGCTTGGCCAGCAGGTCGCCGACGACCCCGAACGACGCGAGCACCCTGGCCCGCACCGCCTCGTCGACCGGCTCCAGGGCACCGGGCTGTGGGATCTCGCCGAAGCTCTTGGCGACCATGGCGGCCGTGCGGTTGACGAGGTTTCCCCACCCTGCGACCAGCTCGGAGTTGTTGCGCTGCACGAACTCGGCCCAGGTGAAGTTGGCGTCCTGGTTCTCCGGGCCCGCCGCACAGATGTAGTAGCGGATCGCGTCCGGACCGTAGCGGTCGAGGACGTCCCGGATGTAGATGACGTAGCCGCGCGACGTCGAGAACTGCCTGCCCTCCATCGTGAGGTACTCGCTCGACACGACCTCGGTCGGCAGGTTGAGCACCCCGAACCCGCCGGGCTCTCCCCCGCGAGCCCCGCGACCGGCATACCCGAGGAGCTCGGCCGGCCAGATCTGGGAGTGGAAGGTGATGTTGTCCTTGCCCATGAAGTAGTACGACAGCGCCTCGCTGTCGTTCCACCACTCGCGCCACCGCTCGGGCTCGCCCTGGCGGCGGGCCCACTCGATGGACGCGGACAGGTAGCCGACGACGGCGTCGAACCAGACGTACAGCTTCTTGGCCGGGTTGTCGCGCCAGCCGTCGAGCGGCACCGGGATGCCCCAGTCGATGTCACGGGTCATCGCGCGCGGGCGGATGTCGTCGAGGATGTTGAGGCTGAACTTGATGACGTTCGGCCGCCACGTGCCGCTCGCCTCGCGGCCCTCGAGCCACTCGCGCAGCGCGTCGGCCAGCGCCGGCAGGTCGAGGAAGAAGTGCTGGGTCTCGATGAACTCGGGCGTCTCGCCGTTGATCTTGGACTTCGGGTCGATCAGGTCCGTGGGCTCGAGCTGGTTGCCGCAGTTGTCGCACTGGTCGCCGCGGGCCTCGGGGTAGGCGCAGATCGGGCAGGTGCCCTCGATGTAGCGGTCCGGGAGCGTGCGACCGGTCGAGGGACTGATCGCGCCACTGGTCGTCTGCTCGACCATGTAGCCGTTCTTCCAGACCTGGGTGAACAGCTCCTGCGCGACCGAGTAGTGGTTCGCGGTGGTGGTGCGCGTGTAGAGGTCGTAGGAGCAGCCGAGGTCGGCCAGCTCGGCCGCGATGATGGCGTGGTTGCGGTCGACCAGCTCGCGGGCGGTCACGCCCTGCTGGTCGGCGAGGACGAGGATCGGGGTGCCGTGCTCGTCCGATCCGCTGACCATGAGCACGTCGTGGCCGGCCATCCGCATGTAACGGCTGAACACGTCGGAGGGCACGGCGAAACCGGCCACGTGGCCGAGGTGCCGCGGGCCGTTGGCGTACGGCCAGGCGACGGCAGACAGGACTCTCATACGACGACGGCCTCAGGACACGAGCGACGACGGAGCGAGGCCCGGAAGGCGGAGGAGGATGAGAAGACAGACATGGTGCTCACGTGCGAATCCTAGGGGTGGGTGCCAAACGGGTTTCGGTCCGTTCGGTATGCCGCCCGCTCACCGCCGGCGGCTAGCACATCGTTGTCGATTCTGGCAACAGCCCGCGAGCCGAGGTGGCCCGGGGGCGCCGGAGCTAGCGTGGCGAAATGGGTCGGCGAGGGGAGGTTGTCGTGGCCCCAACCGTCGAGCATCGCCTTGACCTGAGCAGCAATGCCCTCAACGCCATCCGGCTGTGCCTGGCGCTGTGCGTGATCGTCTCCCACAGCTTCCCCATCTCCGGTGCGGGACGAGATCCCGGGGTCGGAGGCATCAGCCTCGGGACCACCGCGGTCGGTGGCTTCTTCGCCATCAGCGGCTACCTCATCACGCGAAGCCGGCTGAGGAGTGGCCTCGGGAGCTACGCGTGGAGGCGCTTCCTGCGGATCTTTCCCGGGTACTGGGTGTGCCTGGTCTTCACCGCCTTCGTCGCCGCCTTCATCGGCGGCCGGGTGCGCGGTGGATGGAGCCCCGGCAACGCCGCTGCCTACGTCCTGTCGTACGCGGACATGAGCGGACCGAGGCCCCTCGCCACCCAGGCACTCGCCGGTTCCCCCTTCCCGGGGTCCTGGAACGGGTCCTTGTGGTCGCTGCGCTACGAGGTCGGCTGCTACGTGGCCGTCGGCCTGGCCCTGGCCGTTCCGTGGCTCTGGCGCCAAGCCTGGGTGAGCGTCCTCGCCTTCGGCCTGGCCACCGCGGCAAAGCTGGCGATCGACCAGGCCGGTGGAGGTCGCGGGCTGGTCGGCGAGCTTGCGCTGCTGCTCCCGTTCTTCCTCGCCGGCGTCCTCATCCTCCGGTTCGCCGACCGACTCCCGCTGACCGGCCGAGGCGCCCTGGTGGCGGCCGCCGCACTCGCTGGTGGCCTGCTCCTGCACCGGGGCGAGGCGCTCGCTCCCCTGCCACTGGCCTACCTCGTGCTGTGGGCCGGCGCCGCCGCACCCGCGGCGATCAAACGGATCGGCGCCCGCAACGACATCTCGTACGGCACCTACCTGTACGCCTTCCCGGTCCAGCAGCTGCTCGTGCTGGCGGGCCTGCCCAGGCTGGGCGTCGGGGCGTTCATCGGCGTCAGCGTGGTCGCGACGGTACCGTTGGCCGCCGCCAGCTGGTTCGCGGTCGAACGACCCGCCATGATGGCCCGCCACCTCCCGGCTCGCTGGCGGCGTGGGGCAAGCCTGACGGGGCCGACGCGGTCGCCCGCCTCGCACCCGTCCACGACCCCCCAAGCCGTGCCGCAGGTCGTCACCGCGGAGGCGCCGCCGCAGTGACTCGGAGAGGTTCGACCCGGTCCGGGGTCTTCGCCGTGGGGGTGGCGATCGCCGTGGTGGCGTCATGCTCGTCACCGCGCACGATGACCATCGTCCCCAGCCCGACGCAGCTCGGCGCCGGCACCACCACCACCTTCACGATGGCATCGGGCGATCCGGCCGACTGGGGCCTCAGCGACGTGCCGGCCCACGCCGCACGCGCGACGCACTTCCCCGTGCGCATCTCGGCGAACCACCGCTATCTCGTCGATGCCGACGGCGCTCCGTGGCGGATTCAAGCCGACTCCGCGTGGCTGATGTCGAGCGAGGCCACGCCGGAAGGGGTCGACGAGTACCTTCGCACCCGCAGCGCGCAGGGCTTCAACGCGTTCTACCTGATGGCCATGGTCCACGCCGGGGACTACGAGGACGCCAAGCACGCCCCCAACAACCGTCGAGGCGACCCTCCCCTGGCCCGACCCGACGACTACTCCAGCGCAGCCGGCTCCGCCACTTCCCGACGGTACTGGTCCTGGGTGGACGACATCATCATCAAGGCCGGGCGCCACGGCATGGCGGTGATCCTCGCCTACAACTACCTGGGCTGGCAGGGCGGGGCCCAGGGCTGGTATGCCGTGAACGCGGCCCAGCCCAGCGACCAGTCGCTGCACGACTGGGGCCGGTGGCTCGGCACCCGGTTCAAGGACCGGGCCAACGTCATCTGGCTGGGCCTGGGCGACTTCGTGCCGCCGGCGGGTTCGCAGGGAGCCCGGCGGGCGGTCGCGGTCGCCCAGGGCATCAGGGACGCGGGCGCCACGCAGCTCCTCGTGGCCGAGCCGGCCGGACCCGACGGCATACCCGGCGAGGACCCGTCGTTCGGCTCCCAGGTCGACGTCAACAGCTTCTACGGCTACGGGCCCGAGGGCCGTGGCGCGGTCTACCAGACGGCCGACCGGGCCTGGCGAGACACCCCGACGCGGCCGGCGTGGATGCAGGAGGGCACCTACGAGTACGAGAACAACATGGGGCACTTCAGCGGTGAGCCGTGGGACACCCGACGCGCGCGGTACTGGTCGGTGCTGGCCGGGGGCACGGCCGGCGACGGGTTCGGCAACCGGGACGTGTGGCGGTGGCGAAACCTGCCCGACGCCCTGACCTCACCCGGAGCGACGTACTCCCAGCACGCCTTCGCCTTCTTCGCGACGATGCCCTGGTGGCTGCTCGAACCCTCCGGGACGGACGCGGGATTCACGGGCACCGACCTCGTCACCCTGGGTGGGGGAACCTACGGCGCACTGGACTACATCACCGCCGCACGGACCAGCGACCACCGTTGGCTGCTTGCCTACGTACCCGTCACCAACGCCGGACGGCGGACCTTCACGGTGACGCTCGACGGCCTGGCGTCGACGGTCTGGGCCCGGTGGTTCGACCCGACCACAGGTGGCTACCGAGCGGCCAGCCCCAGCCCGTTGGAGCCGCGCGGCCGCCATGCGTTCACCACCCCGGGAGCCCGCGCGGACGGCACCGACGACTGGTTGCTCGTGCTGGACACCGAAGGACCGGACCCCTGCGGCACGATGACCCCGGCCGGTGTCTACACGGCCCCGCCCACCACCCCTTCGTCGGTCCGGTGCCGAGTCACCGCCACGTTGGAGTCGGACCCTTCGATCGTGGCGGCCACGACCGTCACGTTTTCGCCATGAACACCGCACCGCGCCACGACGCCGGGAGTATCGTGAAAATCGGGGCGCCGGGAGGGGCGAGGACCGCTGCGGGGACGGTGTTCGGCCACCGCCGCGGCGATCTCGTCAGTGGCCTTGCGGACGTGGTGACGTCAGACAACAAGCACGGTCCACCGATGGGAGACAAGACATGAAGTTCGAGGAAACCAAGCTCGCCGGGGCGTTCATCATCGACATCGAGAGGATCGGGGACAACCGCGGTTTCTTCGCTCGAGCCTTCTGCCAGAAGGAGATGGCCGACCACGGCCTGAACCCGACCATCGCCCAGGCAAATCTCGGCTTCAACGCCACCAAGGGCACGGTGCGGGGCATGCACTTCCAGTACCCGCCGGCGGCTGAGACCAAGCTGGTGCGATGCACCCGGGGCGCGGTGCTGGACATCATCGTCGACCTGCGCCCCGAGAGCCCCACCTACCTGGAGCACATCGAGGTCGAGCTCACGGCGGACAACTACCGGGCCATCTACGTCCCCCAGCGCTTCGGGCACGGCTACCAGGCGCTGGAGGACGACACCGAGACCAGCTACCTCGTCGGCGAGTTCTACACACCCGGGAGTGAAGGGGGTCTGCGCCACGACGACCCCCGGCTCGGTCTGACCTGGCCGCTCCCGGTGACGGAGGTCTCGGCGAAGGACGAGGCGTGGCCGCTGCTGGCCGACGTCGAGGAATCGGTCCGTCAGCAGATGTCAAGGACGGACTGGCCATGATCCTCGTCGACACCGCCCTCAGGGAGCGCGAGCTGGCGGGCAACCCGATCCGGGTCGGCATGGTCGGCGCCGGCTTCATGGCACAGGGCCTGACCAACCAGATCACCAACAGCGTGCCGGGCATGCGCATGGCCGCCATCTCCAACCGACGCCCGGAGCGGGCCGAGGAGGTCTACCGCTACAGCGGGCTCGAGGACGTGCTCAACACCAACTCACAGCAGGAGCTGGACGCGGCTGCCCGCGCAGGTCGCCCGGTCGTGACCGACGACCCCTTCCTGATCTGCCGTTCCGAGGCGATCGACGTGATCATCGACGTGACCGGTTCCGTGGAGTTCGGCGCCCAGGTGATCCTGGAGGCGTTCCGGCACGGCAAGTCGGTCGTCCTGATGAACGCCGAGGTCGACGCCACGATCGGGCCGATCCTCCAGGTGTACGCCCGACAGCACGGGGTGATCCTGTCCGCGTGCGAGGGCGACGAACCCGGTCTGGAGATGAACCTGTTCCGCTGGGTCACCGGTCTCGGCCTGACGCCCCGCGTCGTCGGCAACGTCAAGGGACTGCAGGACCCCTACCGCAACCCGACGACCCAGCAGGCCTGGGCCGATCGCTGGGAGCAGAACCCGGCCATGGTGACGTCCTTCGCCGATGGTTCGAAGATCAGCTTCGAGCAGACCATCGTGGCGAACGCGACCGGCTTCACCGTGCGGCAACGGGGCATGACGCGGGGGCAGGTCTTCGACAAGTCGATCATGGACATCCATGAGCTGTACGACCTCGACGAGCTGCGCGAGCTCGGCGGTGTGGTCGACTACACGGTCGGTCCGGCAGGCGTGAAGATCTTCATCCTCGCCGAGCACTCCGACCCCAAGCAGCGCCACTACCTCAACCTGTACAAGATGGGCGAGGGCCCCTTGTATCCCTTCTGGGTTCCCTACCACCTCGTCCACTTCGAGACGCCCTTCGCCATTGCCCGGGTGGTCCTGTTCGGTGACAACGTCGCCCCGCCGCTCGGCGGCCCGGTCGTCGAGGTGTGCGCGGTCGCCAAACGAGACCTGAAGGCCGGCGAGGTCCTCGACGACTACGGCATGTACATGACCTACGGCGAGGCGACCGCGGTCGAGGAGATGTCGTCGCGCCGCTACCTCCCCGAGGGCCTGGTCGAGGGGTGTCGGCTCCGTCGCGACATCGCCATGGACAGCGTCATCACGTACGACGACGTCGACCTGCCGGAAGGCCGCATCGCCGACGCCCTGCGAGCCGAGCAGTACGAGCACTTCCGCGGCGAGACGTGGCTCTCGGAGCGGCTGGCCACCAGAGAGGCTGATGCCGCCCCGGTACCGCAGAGCGGCTGACCCCGCGCGTAGTGGCTTTCCCTGATGTGGGCGATGGGCGCGGCGAGGACCGTGGAGGGATCACCCACCCAGGAGGAGACATGCGCTATCGATCCACGGCCCTCGCCACCCTCGCCGTCGCGGCCCTGTCGGTCGGCGTCGCCACACCCGCCGACGCCGCGCTCTACAGCCACGACCGATTCGACTTCACCTTTGCCGAAACCTTCGACGAGTGCGGCATCACCATCGACCACACGGCTGCCGGCCACGCGGGCTTCTCGATCCGGACGATCAACGGCACCACCGAGGCCTACCTGGGCTGGCAGAACCTGTCCGCCGTCGACACCCTCACCAACCCCGCCAACGGTCGCTTCTTCACGATCAGCAACCGCAGCACCTTCCGCGAGACGCAGGGCACGCAGCTCGAGGGCAACGTCTGGACCTTCGACTCCAAGCTGTCGGGCGCCTCGTTCACCGTGCGCGACGACTCGGGTCGGGTCGTCACCCGCGACTCCGGCACCCTGCGCATGGTCACGACGTACGACCTGCTCGGCGACGGGCAACCCGGGGGTGAGCAGATCGGCGACCCGGTCATCACGGCGATGAACGGCCGGTTCACCGAGGTCGACTTCTGCGCCGACCTCGTCGGTCCCCTCCTGGGCTGAGCCGCGCCACGGCGGCTGACGCACGGCGCCCCGGTATGCCGCCCACGCGGCATACCGGGGTATCGCTGGCAGGCTGTGGTGGCCCGGGTCAGCTCTTGCGCAGGATGTCCCTGAGCACCGAGGGGTAGTCGGTGATGATCCCGTCGACTCCCCAGGCGAGGCCTCGGCTCATGTCGCCACCGAAGTTGACCGTCCACACGTGGATGTCCAGGCCGAGCTCGTGGGCCCGGGCGACAATGCCCTGGTCGATGTTGCCGAGAGCGGGGTGCACGGAGTCGAGCCAGGTGCTGGCCGCGACGAGCTGCTCGTCGGTGGGGCGGGTGTAGTAGAGCAGCCCGACCGGCACGTCCGGCGCCAGGTCGTGGTAGGCCCGCAGCCAGCCTTCGTCACCGGCCTGCATGATCACCCGGTCGGCGGCGAGCGCCTTGGTGAAGGCCGGGATCGACCGCAGGCTCTTGTCGATGTCACGCTCGATGCCCGGGAAGGCCCACGGGTCCTTGGCCTCGAGGAGCATGCCGGCTCGGGAGCCGACCGCCTCGACCCACTCGCGCAGCGTCGGCACCTTCTGGCCGGCGTACTTCGCACTGAACCACGAGCCGGCGTCGAGCTGCTTGATCTCCGCGAGGGTGAAGGTGGCGGTGTTCCACGGCGCACGGTCGGGGAAGACCTGCTCGACGTTCGTGGTCCTGGCCAGGGTGAGGTCGTGCATGATCACCAGCGCGCCGTCACTGGTGCGCATGATGTCGTTCTCGATGTAGTCGGCACCCTGCTTGAGGGCGAGCTCGACCGAGGCCAGGGTGTTCTCCGGCGCCATGGCACCGGAGCCGCGGTGGGCGATGACGGCGACCTGCGGCGAGTCGGCTGCGGAAGCCGCCCCGGGCGCCAGTCCGAGCACTGCGGCGGACGCCGCCAGCACGATCGCGATTCTGTGCGTTCCCTTCATGGGTCCACAACTCCTTCGGTGTGGTGGATTGTCCGGATGTAAGCGGTTACATCCGGATTCGGGGAACCCTGCCAGAGGCGGCGCCGATCCGGGGAGATACGGCCGCGTCAATCGGTGAGCGGTCGTCGACGAGCACACGAGTGACCGCTGACCGGTCCGTCGCCCACGCCCCGAACCGGTCCGTCGCGCACCGCTGACCGCTCAGTCGCGCTGGCCCATTCCGGCGTCGCGGGCCCGGATGATGACCTCCGCGCGATCGGTGGCCTGGAGCTTGGACAGGATCGCGGAGACGTTGTTGCGGACGGTCTTGGGCGCCAGGAAGAGCTCGGCGGCGATCTGGCTGTTGCTGCGCCCCGCTGCGATGAGGTCGAGCACCTCCCGCTCGCGGTCGGTGAGCATCGGGAACTCGGTGGCCCGATGCTGCGAGGACGGCGACAGCAGCTCACCGATCCGTGCTGCCAGCGAGGCGCCGAACACCACGCCTCCCCCGGCAACCGCGGTGATGGCGCGCACCACCTCGTCCTGCGCGGCCCCCTTGACGAGGTAGCCGCGCGCTCCGGCCCGCATCGCCGAGAGCAGGGTCCCGTCGTCCTCGCCCATCGTGAAGACGAGGACGCCGACCGACGGTTGCGCAGCCAGCACCTGACGGGTGGCCTCGATGCCGTTGACGTGCGGCATCTGGATGTCCATGACGATGACGTCCGGACGGTGTTCGGCGGCGAGCGCCACGGCCTCGGCGCCGTCGGCGGCGCGCGCCACGACCTCGATGCCAGGGTGCGGTGCGAGCAGCGTCGCCAGGCCGTCGCGGAAGATGGGGTGGTCGTCCGCGATCAGGACCCTGACCGGGCCGGCACCACTGGTCCCACGTTCGTCGCTCATGCGTCCCCACCTGTCGGCAACCACGCCCGCACGGTCGTACCGCCGCCTGGTGGGCACAGCACTTCGTACCGACCACCCAGCTCCTCCACCCGCTCGCGCAACGATCGCAGGCCGACCCCGGCGACGACGTCCGCCGCGATGCCGCGGCCGTCGTCCCGCACCTCGACCTCGAGGTCCGCGGGTCCGGCCACGAGCGACACCGTGCACCGGCGGGCGTGCGCGTGACGGGCCACGTTGGTGAGCGCCTCCGACACGATCCGGTATGCCGCGACCTCCACCGCCGCCGGCAGGCCCGCCACCGCGTCGGCTTCCACGGCGACCTCGAGCCCGGCCGAGCGGGTGCGGTCGGCCTGCTGCTCCACCGCGGCCAGCAGCCCGAGGTCGTCGAGCGCCGGGGGCCGCAACCCGTGGACCAGGCGCCGCACGTCGGCGAGCGCCTCGGTGATCTCGGCACGGGACTGCACGATCAACCGGTGTGCCGTCGCCGGGTCGGTCGCCACGGCGTTGCCCGCGGCATCGAGTCGCATGGCCACCCCGCCGAGCACCGGCCCCAGTCCGTCGTGCAGGTCGCGACGGATCCGACGGCGGTCCTCCTCGCGCGTGAGCACCAGCTGCTCACGGGACTCCTGCAGCTCCCGGGCCAGCAGGCTGCTCCGCACGGCGATGGCAGCCTGCCTGACCACGTCGATCAGCAGGGCCTGGTCGCGCCTGGAGAGGATGGCGCGGATCCCGCCCTCGGGCAGCTCGATGGAGCCGATCCGCTGGCCGCGGTACCCGATGGGGAACGACCGCGTCGTCCCCGGTGCCGTGCCGTGGGTCGCGGACAGACCCTGGCCAGCGGTGCTGAGGACCTCCACCCGGACGTAGGACACCCGGAAGGCCTCGGCGACCGTGGCGGCGAGCGCCGGCAGCTGCTGCTCGAGCCCGCCGGACTCCTCGAGGCGCGCGGCCAGCGCCGACACCACTTCGTACCGCTCACCCCGACGACCCATGAGCCGGCGGCGCACGAGCGTCGTGAGCCAGCTGCGCAGCGGGCCGTAGGCCGCGACGGCCAGGACGAGGACGACGAGCGTCACCTGGCGCTCCTCGAACCGGTCTCCGAGCAGTCGGCTGGCCGTGGCGAGGACGACGAGGTCGAGCGCGACGACGCCGGCGGCGATCCCGCCGTAGACCAGCGTCCCGCCGACCAGGGCGTCGATGTCGCCGGTCTGGGGCCGGACCACGCCGATGACGAGCGAGACACTCGTGACGGCGAGCGCCGTCACGAGGGCGGCTAGCCCCACCGGTCCGCCCAGGTCCAGCAGCATCACACCACCCGCGAGCAGACAGACGATCGCGGCCCAGAGCAGCCACCGCAGCTGGGTCCGCTCGACGCCCTCGGCGCGGGCGTGCCGCGCGAAGACGACCGCAGCGGCGAGCGGCAACGCGAGCATGGTCACCACCTGGGCGACCCGGACGACCGTGGACGCCACCGAGTCCGGGAGGGGCAGGGCCACCTGGGGGAACAGCCGCAGCACCTCCGCCGGCAGCTCGTCACCGTAGATGACCCGGTCGGGAGCCAGGAGCAGCGCGACGGGCAGCGTCACCGACATGACGACGGCCAGGACCGCGACGACCCGCCAGCGACCGGCGAGCAGGCGCCCGGTCGGGTAGAGCACGAGCAGCAGCGGCAGCGCGACGAGCAGGAAGGACCCGACCTCGGCATAGAACCAGTACGCGAACCCGCTCAGCGGGAGGACCGGTCGCGCGTGCAGCCCCACCACGGCGTACGACTCGGACAGGCCGTCGACGGCCCAGAACAAGCCCGTGCCCGCCAGCAGGAGCCCGATCACGTGCCACCTTCGGTAGGCCAGGATCACGGCCCCACAGAGACCTACGAGCGCACCGACCAGTCCACTGACGATGCCGCGTTCGCCCACGTAGACCGCGCGCTGGGCTTCGGTGGCCTGTGCGTCGAGCACCAGGCAACCGACGACGATCCCCACGAGCACCAGCACCAGCACCACGGGCACCACGACGGCCCGGGGGCGGCGACCCACCGTGGGCGGCACCGGCGCGGGTCCGGCCGACTCCGCGGTCGCTGGTGCGCGCAGGGCGGGAACGGCGGTCACCTCGTCAGTGTGCCAACGCCGCCGTCCCGTCGTCACGGGTTTGGTGTCCCGAGTGGGCGGGACATTTCCCGGGACGACAGAGGGGACGCCGCTCCCTGCCGGGCAGGTCACCGGCCACCGCAGAGTTCTCGGCAACGGCACCGACCGGGTGCCGACCCGCCACAGACGAGTGCCGACCAGACGGCACCCCCGAACCAAGGAGAACCACGATGTCCGTCACCCAGACGCCTGCACCGGCCCGGTCCGACCTGGCCGCCGCCCCGAACCACCAGACGACCGACCGGGCGACCGACCCTGCGACCGGCCCGTCGACCCGGCTGATCGACCGCCCGTACTTCAAGCACGGCACGATGCTCACCGCCGGCGCCGTGGCGTGGTCGAGCATGATCGTCGTCTTCGGCCTCAACACCGGCACCACCGCCTACCAGTACGCCCACAACGCCAGCTCGTTCCTGTTCCAGGTCGGCGTGCTGGCCCTCGTCCGCGTGCTGTGGCGCACCCAGGCCATCGGTTCCGGCAGGCTCGCCCGGACGGTGCTGCGGGTCGAGGTCGGCGCGCTGGCCCTCGCCATGGCCTCCACGGCGTCGGACTTCTTCGGCCTGACCGACCTGGACAACCCGGCCTCGCTCGCGCTCGACATGTTCTGGCCGATCTCGATGCTCGGCATGTTCCTCATCGGTGTCCGGATCGCCGTGGCCGGCCGCTGGCAGGGGCTGTCCCGCTTCTGGCCGATCGTGGCCGAGAGCTGGGCCGTCGTCACCGTCCCGACCATGGGGATCTTCGGCGAGGGCGCGGCCCGGTGGGTCGGCGCGGCGCACCTGCTCGTCGGCTACGCCGTCCTCGGCCAGATCGTGGCGCGCAAGGAGGCGGACGACCGCTGAGCCGCCCGCCGGTCAGGGACCGGCACCCAACCCCTCGGTATGCCGCGTGCGGAGGTCCGCACGCGGCATACCCGCGCCTCGTGCCGGGGAAGGCGGCGGAACCGCGCATTTCGAACCGGCGTCGAGTAGACATGTCTTCACAGGTGCACCGCACCGACACAGGAGGTGGCCGATGATCGCCGCACTGACCGGCATGGGGTTGTCCGCGGCAGCGGGTCTCAACGCCTACATCCCGTTCCTCGTCGTGGCCCTGGTCGCCCGGTTCACGGACTTCATCACGCTGCCGCAGTCGTACGCGTGGATCGAGTCGTGGTGGGCCATCGGCATCGGCGCGGTGCTGCTGCTCACCGAGGTGGTGCTCGACAAGATCCCCGCGATCGACACGGTCAACGACGCGGTGCAGACGTTCATCCGGCCGAGCATGGGTGGTCTGATCTTTGCCGCCACGTCCGCCGCCGAGGGCCTGGACCACTCGTCCTGGATGACCAACAACCCTTGGGTCGGCGTCATCCTGGGCGTGATCACCTCGGGTCTGGTGCACGGTGGGAAGACGGTGGCCCGACCGGCGATCAACGCCGGCACGCTGGGTTTCGGGGCGCCGGTGGCGTCGACCGTGGAGGACGGGGCGTCGATCGGACTGAGCCTGGTGGCCGTGTTCATCCCGGTGCTGGTGATCCTGTTCCTCGTCCTGCTGGCGTGGCTGCTCATCTGGCTGTGGCTGAAGGTCCGGCGATGGCGCAAGCGACGCGATCGCCGCGCCGCGCTGGCATGAGCCCACCCGTCATGGTTCGTCCAGCCGCCACCACCAGACTGGGCGCATGAGCGTCGCCGCCACAGCCCCCACGCGCCGATCCCTCGTCTCCGAGACGGTCCTCGTGCTGGGGGTCAGCCTGGGTGCCAGCGGCGTCTGGGCACTGCTGTCGCTGGTCAACAAGCTGACCCAACCGGTCGCGCTCAACCGGCAGACGACCGCGATGAACTCCTCGGTCACGCCCGACCGGCCGTGGCTGGACCTGGCCTACCAGCTCGCCGGCATCGTCCTCGCGCTCGTGCCCGTCGCCCTCGCCCTGCACCTGTTGTCGCGCGACCGCCCGGACGCCCGGCACGCGATCGGCGCTGACCTGCGCCAACCGGGGGGTGACCTGCTCCGCGGCGCGCTGCTCGCAGCAGCGGTGGGGCTGCCGGGGCTCGGCCTCTATGCCGCGGCGCGCGCACTCGGGCTCAACACCACGATCGCCGCGGCGAACCTCGCCGACCAGTGGTGGACCATCCCGGTGCTCGTCCTCGCCGCGGTGCAGAACGCCGTGCTCGAGGAGGTCGTGATGGTCGGCTACCTCTACACCCGGTGGCTCCGGGCCGGCTGGTCGCTGCCGGTCGTGATGGTGACGTCGGCGCTGATCCGCGGGTCGTACCACCTCTACCAGGGCTTCGGCGGGTTCGTCGGCAACCTCGCGATGGGGCTGCTGTTCGGCTGGGTCTACACCCGCACCCGACGGGTCGGCCCACTCGTCGTGGCCCACACCCTGCTCGACGTCGTCGCCTTCGTCGGCTACGCGCTGCTCAAGGACCACCTCGCGTGGCTCAGCTGAGAGCCACCTTCCCCTGCGAGACGGCCGCGTCGTAGAGCGTCTTCTTCTTCAGACCCGTCTTCGTCGCCACGTCGGCGCAGACGTCCTTGAGCCGCTCACCTGCCGCCACCCGCTCCTGTATGCCGGGCAGGGCCTCCTCGACGGTCGTCACCGTTGGGGTCGCCCCCGCCACCACGACGGTGATCTCGCCCCGGACCCCTTCGGCCGCCCAGACCGCCAGCTCGGCCAGGCCTCCGCGACGGACCTCCTCGTAGGTCTTCGTGAGCTCGCGGCAGACGGCTGCACGGCGATCCGCCCCGAAGGCCTCTGCCATGGCGACCAGCGTGGCGTCGATGCGGTGTGGCGCCTCGAAGAAGACCATCGTCCGACGTTCGTCCGCGAGGGCCGCGAGGCCGCGAGCCTTCTCCCCCGCCTTGCGGGGCAGGAAGCCCTCGAAGCAGAACCGGTCCACCGGCAGGCCGGAGACGGCGAGCGCCATGAGCACCGCGCTGGGGCCCGGCACGCACGTGACGCGGATCCCGGCGGTGACCGCGGCGTCGACGAGCCGGTACCCGGGATCCGACACCGACGGCATACCGGCATCGGTCACGACGACCACCCGCGCGCCCGAGCGAAGGCGCTCGACCAGGTCAGGGGTGCGCGACGCCTCGTTGTGCTCGTGGTAGCTGAGCACCGACCCGGCCGGGGAGATGCCGAGGTCGGCGCACAGCCTCCGCAGCCGGCGGGTGTCCTCGGCCGCGACGATGTCGGCCTTGGCGATCTCCTCGGCGAGACGCGGGGCGGCGTCGCGGGGGTCGCCGATCGGAGTGGCCGCGAGGACGAGGACGCCCGGGTCGGAAGTCGCGTCGGAGGTCACGTCGCCATCCTGTCAGGGGTGCCGCAGTTCCTGTGCATACGATGGCGCGCATGACCCGGATCGAGCTCCTGCGATCACGGCTGCTCGGATTCAGGCCATCGGACACCCTGTGGGGGTGGCTCGGCCCGCTGTTCTTCGCGGTCGTGGGCGGTGGCATGCGGTTCTGGTCACTGGGCCGGCCGCACCAGCTGGTCTTCGACGAGACGTACTACGTCAAGCAGGGCGTCTCGATGCTCGAGTACGGCGTCGAGATGCGGGTGCCGGGCACCATCAAGAAGCCCGACGAGCTGTTCACCCACGGCACTCCGGATGTCTTTGGGACAGAAGGGGATCTGGTCGTCCACCCACCGGTCGGCAAGTGGGTCATCGCGGCCGGGGAGCACCTGTTCGGGCAGACGTCGTCCTTTGGCTGGCGGTTCTCGGTGTGCGTGCTGGGGACGCTGTCGATCCTGATGATCGGGCGGGCGGCGCGACGGATGTTCGGGTCGTCGCTGCTCGGCACGATCGCCGCGTTCCTGGTCGCGTTCGAGGGCCACCACTTCGTCCAGTCACGCACCGGGCTGCTCGACCTCATCGTGATGTTCTGGGCGCTGGCGGCCTTCTGCGCACTGCTCATCGACCGCGACCGCTCCCGGGCCCTCCTCGCCGAGCGCGCGGCCGGGCTGTCGAACCACGCGCTCGCCTCCGGTCTCGGGCCGTGGCTGGGGGCCCGCCCGTGGCGCTGGGTCGCCGGCATCTGCCTCGGCCTCTGCGCGGGGACGAAGTGGTCGGGGCTGTTCTTCCTGATGGCGTTCGGGCTCATGACGGTCCTGTGGGACATGGGGGCCCGTCGTGCCGTCGGGGTGCGGCACTGGTTCTCGGGAATGGTCGTCCGCGACGGACTGTGGGCAGCCCTCGTCATGTGCACGACGGCCGCAGCCACCTACCTCGCGTCATGGGTGGGCTGGTTCGTGTCCAGCCGGGGCTACGACCGGCAGTGGGGCCGGATCCACCCGTCGCACGACACCCCGTGGGTGCCTGATGCCCTGCGTTCGCTGTGGCGCTACCACCAGGAGATCTACAAGTTCCACGTCAACCTGCACGACAACCACCCGTACCGGACCAACCCGTGGTCGTGGGTCATCCAGGGACGACCGACGTCGTTCTTCTACGAGGGCCCGAAGCGCGGCGAGGACGGCTGCCTGGTCGCCCAGTGCTCCAAGGCGATCACCTCGATCGGCACCGTCTCGATCTGGTGGCTCGGCGCGGCCGCCATCCTGGTGCTGGTCTTCTACTGGCTGTTCAAGCGTGACTGGCGTGCGGGCGGCATCCTGGCCGGGCTGGCTGGTGGCTACCTGCCCTGGTTCGGGCTCGAGGAGCGCACCATCTACTCCTTCTACACGGTGGCGTTCGAGCCGTGGGTCATCTTCGGGGTGGTGTTCGTGCTGGGCCTGGCCCTGGGGAAGCGCACCGACTCGTGGCGTCGCCGGGAGCTCGGCCTGTATGCCGTGGGCGCCTACTGCGTGCTGACGCTGGCGATCTTCGCGTTCTTCTGGCCGGTCTACACCGCGCAGGTGATCCCGCAGAGCCAGTGGTCGCTGCGGATGTGGTTCCCCAGCTGGGTCTAGCGGATCGGCCTGGCAGCCAGGGCGGCCAACTCGGCCGTGCAGTCCAACTGGCTGGGCGGTCCAACTGCTCAGGCGCCCATCCCCGCCAGCGCGAAGAACTCCTGCCGGGATCCGGGGTCGTCGCGCAGCTGGCCGTGCAGCGCCGAGGTCACGGTGCGCGAGCCGGAGGCGCGCACACCTCGCAGCGACATGCACAGGTGCTCTGCCTCGATGACCACCCCGACCCCGCGCGGCGCCAGGTGCTCCTGCAACCAGACCGCGACCTGCTTGGTGAGCCTCTCCTGGACCTGCAGGTCCCGGGCGAAGAGCTCGACCACGCGGGCCAGCTTCGACAGCCCGAGAATCCGGTCGCCCGGCAGGTATCCCACGGTGGCGGTCCCCTGGAACGGCAGCATGTGGTGCTCGCAGAGCGACTGGATCGGGATGCTCCTGGCGAGCACCAGCTCGTCGTAGCCCTCGTCGTTGGGGAAGGTGGTGAGCTCGAACTCGCGGGGGGTGAGCAGCTCGGCATACGACGCCGCCACGCGACGCGGCGTCTCCGCGAGGTGCGCCGACGACGGGTCCTTGCCCAGGGCGGTGAGCAGGTCCGCGACCGCGCGCTCGGCCGCAGCCAGGTCGATCTCGGGCCGGCCGTGGACGACCCGCAGCTCCCGCACGCGGGTGGGCTGCACCTCGTTCCGCGCGGACTGGCCCGGAGCAGGACGGAATCCGCCGGCGAGGTGCGTCTGTGCAGTCATGGCAACCCTTCTAAAGTTGATCTTGATTCACTTTAGAACGCCTATGGCACTGAGGGCAACAGCGCGGCCTCCCGCCAGCCGCGCCACGCCCAAAACCTTGCGCTTTATCCTGAATTGCTGGTATACCACCGGGACGAGTAACTAGTTAATTCGTACTAGTCACTTTGATGGAGTCCCTGGCGATCTTGCTCGTGGACTCGGGTACCGCCGTCGACCTCGTCGACCCGGCTGCCCATGATGCTGAAGGCACCACGCAGGGTGCGCAAAGCGGCCGAGACCCAGCTGTTGCATGGAGTTGCTTGCATTCTCCGCCATTGCACAACCGCTGGTCCGGACAAGGCCGGGCCACTGACTGCTGGAGCTTCTTGTGCTCATGCGCCATGCCCCGTCCCCCCAGCGCCTTGCAGGGGGCGCGCAAACTCTGGAGTACCCATGAAGTTTCGCCCTGCCCTCATAGTGGCCGTCCTGCTCGGCCTCGTCCTCGGCTTCGTCGGGGGTTCAGCCCTGGCCGCCACGGGCGCGTTCGCCCCGCCGTGCACCTCCACGTCGAACTCGTGCATGGACCGGCGCATGGATGCCGTCGAGGCGTGGGTGAAGGCCCACGACACCACCCCCACGCCGACGCCGACCAGCTCGACCACCTCTACGACGACCTCGACCACGACGCCGACGCCGACCTCGACCTCGACCTCGACGACGAGTACGACGACCACCCCGGCCACGACGACGACGACCACCCAGGTGCCTGCGCCTCCGCCGCCGCCGCCCGCCGCGTCGTCAGCCACCCCGATCCTCGACTACTACGGCAAGTGGACCAAGGGTCCCCGCGTCGCAGCCGGCGACTTCCCCATCGGCGTGTGGCTGCAGGACCCCACCCGGGCATCCGACACCATCACGCAGTGGAAGAACCTCGGCGTCAACACGTACGTCGGGATCTGGTCATGGCCCACCGACGCAGGCGCCTACCCCGGCCACGCCCAGGCCATGCTCGACGCCTTCAAGGCTGCCGGCGCGCAGGCGAGCGCGTACTACGACGACACCACCAACCCGACCTCCACACAGCTCGAGGCCGGCCGCAACGGGGACACCATCCGCGCCCACGTCCTCGAGGACGAGCCCGACATGAAGGGCACGACCGCGGCCCAGCTGGCGGCCAAGGCGTCGAAGGCCCACTCGGGCGACCCCTCCCGGCCGACCTTCGTCAACTTCTCCAAGGGCATCGTGGACGGCTGGAACAACGGCGTGTGGCTCACCCTCAACGACCGCAAGGCCTACTGCGCCAGCGCGGACATCGCCTCGGTCGACTACTACGGCTTCACCGACCCGTGGATGGGGCGCCCCGGCGCCACCGCTTACGCCGAGGGCATCGACGCCCTGCGGGCTGCGTGCGGCAACGACAAGCCCCTGTGGGGATTCGTCGAGACCACCCGCCCGTTCGACTCCGTCCGGATCACCGCCGACCAGTTCGAGGTGGCCGTGTGGACCATGCTCGCGGCGGGTGCTGACGGGGTCGAGCTGTTCGTCCACGACATCCCGGCCGGGTGGGAGGACGCCCTCCTGCGCGACTCCGCTGCGGCGGCTGTGAAGACCCGCGTCGGCGTCGTCACCGGGCAGATCCGTGCCGTGTCCGGACTGCTGCACCAGGCGGACGCCCCCGCGTCGTCGGACGTCGCGATGGTGCGGGTGCTGGGCAAGACGGGCGGCTGGGTCGCCACCAACATGGCCACCTCTGCGCAGACCGCCACCCTCGCCACCCCGTGCGGCCAGGTCACGGTCACCCTTCCCGCCTACGGGCACCGCACCGCCACCTGCTAGACCCCGCCCTGGGAACGCAGGAGAGGGACCCACGAAAAGCGTGGGTCCCTCTTCTGCGTCTGTGGAGCTGAGGGGATTCGAACCCCTGGCCTTCTCATTGCGAACGAGACGCGCTACCAACTGCGCCACAGCCCCTGATGCGGACGAAACAATAACACCAGCAGCGGGCGCGACGGAAAACGGTGTGGGATGTCGCTCCTATGCACTGCCCCACCCTCCAGGGGCAGTGCATAGGAGCGGCGGCAGGGTTCCCCCGTTTCGCGGGGTACGCGCGTCCATTCACGCCAGGCTGGCTCGCATCACGGTGTGTCCGGTGTCGACCTGCCGGATCTCCACCGAGGCGATCTGTCCGACCGGCAAGGACGAGACACCCACCGGGTGCATGATCCGATCGGGCCGAGCCGTCCAGTTGCGCAGCTCCGTCGCCCGTCCGGCGCGGTCCACCACCCAGATCGCGTAGTTGATCCGGTAGTCGCCGGCCCCGGAACCCCCCGTGCCGCCCGTCGACCGCGCGTACTGGCACTCGACGCGCAGCTCTGTGCCGTTGGCGATGGGCACGACGTCGACGACCGCCGTCATCAGGGACGGTTCGACCGCCGTGAAGGCCAACCTCCCCGCCGCCACCACACCTCCGGTCCGTGTGGATCCTGTCGTCGAGCCGGTGCCGCCGGAAGGTGGGCCGTCGCGCCAGGCGTTCGAGGCGGCATACCCGCCGGCCCCTCCGATGAGGAGAGCGGCCGCTGCGGCGGCCACGGGAGCCAACCACCTGCTGCGTCCCAGCCCGCGCGGGCGGGTCGGGAGTGCGGGCATCAGCGAGGCCGGGGGCTCGAGGTTGAGGACGTCGCCCTCCCCTTCCGCGCCACCCGCACCGCCCGCACCGCCTTTGCCTCCCGTACCGACGAGGTCCATGGCGAGGACCTCACCGGGCGGCAGCTGCGCGAGCAGCCCGGGCAGGCCGGCCAGCTCGGCCACCGCTGCACGGCAGGCCGGACACCCAGCGAGGTGCTCTTCGTACTCGCGGCGCTCCGCGACGGCCAGGGCACCCAGCACGTAGGCGGCGTCCCAGTCGGCGTAGTCGTCGTGGGTGCTCATCGGCCGGTCACCCCCTTCTCCTGCAGGACCAGTCGCAGGCTGCGCAACCCGTAGTGGAGCCGCGACTTCACGGTCCCCTCCGGCACCCTCAGCTCGGCCGCGATCTCGGCCACGGTTCTCCCTTCGTAGTAGGCGGCAGCGATGACCTGACGGTGCTCGCGTGAGACGGAGCCGAGCGCATCGGTCAGCAGCCAGCGGTCCAGGACCTCACCGGACCGGTCCCCCACGCCGGGCTCGACGAAGTCGATTCCCGCAACCTCGTGTCTCTGCGCCGCACTGCGCCAGCGGTCCACCACCAGGTTGCGCACCACCGTGAACAGCCAGGCTCTGGCCTGTTGTTCGGAGCGAGTGCCGAGCCCGGGGTCGCGCCAGGCCCGCAACAACGACTCCTGCACGATGTCCTCGGCGACCTGCGGGTCGCGGGTCAGCCGCAGGGCGAACCGCCAGAGCTCCGAGGCGTGGCGGTCGTGGAGACCCTGCAGGGCCACTTCCCGCTGACTCGTCGCCACGTCCGGCTTTCCTCCTGCCCGGTCGACTTCCCGCGCGTCGACACCATCGATCCTCCCCGCACCGGGGACTCCCCGTAAAGGACGACACAGCCACGCGCGGGGTTCACCGGGTGAACCCCGGGGCGCTCGGCTACGTTCCTCCGTCATGGAGATCAACGGACTTCCGGCCCACGTCCTGCTCGTGCACCTCGTCGTCGTGTTGCTGCCGCTGACCTCCGCGGCGGCGGTGCTGGTGAGCGCGTGGCCGGCCGCCCAGCGGAAGCTGACCTTCCTGGTCCCCCTCGGCGCCGTGATCGGCGCGATCGTCGTGCCCATCACGACCCGGGCCGGCAACGACCTCGCCGCCAAGCTCGGCAACCCGCCCTTCCTGAAGGAGCACGAGAACTACGGCGACAAGGTGCTCCCCTGGGCCGTGGCGCTCGCGGTCACGACGCTCGCCCAGTGGCTCTACCTGCGGCGCGGCTCGGCCACGGTCCCGCGAGCCGTGCTGGGGCTGCTCGTCGTCGCCAGCGCCGTCGGCACCGGGACCATGGTGGTGCTCACGGGCGACTCGGGCGCCCAGGCGGTGTGGGGCAACCGCTAGGTCGACGACCGCGCTCAGGCGCCGGCGACCCGGCGCTCGGGAAGGTCTTCGTAGGCCGCGTACTCCGTGTCCGCGTCCCCGACCAGGTCGGCCGAGGTCGGTGCGGGACGGGTCACGCGGGACTTCATCGTGTAGGTCGGCCGCGGCACGGGCACGGGGTCCCAGGTCAGTGGGATGTCGTCCTCGTCCACGAGCGGACGAGCGGGGATGCGCACGGCTTCGGGCGTGACCGCCGCGGGCGCGGCCACCTCCACAGTGCCGGCCTGGAAGTCGAAGAGCTCCGGCCTGGCCGGCTGCGCAGCGAGGACCGGCTCGACCTCGACGACCGGCTCGACCTCGGTCTCGGCAGTGTCAACCGCAGCGGATGGCATCGGTCGCGACTGGGCCGGCCGCTCCGCAGGCTCCGCACTCTCTGAACGCTCCGTGCGGGCAGGACGAGACGCGGCACGGGAGCGACGTTCGGCCTGCGCCGCGGAACGTGCCCAGGCAACGGCACCCCCGACGGAGACCAGGGGCACGAGGAGGGTGAGCAGCGGGAGCAGTGAGAGCGCCACGAGCGGCACGGCCACGACGACCGTCGACAGGGCGCCCACCATGATCATGGCCCGGTTGCTCCGGGCCACGACGGGGTTCGTCCGGGGAGCCGACGGCTCTGCCTCCCGTGGCGTCGGCACCTCGGCCTGGGCGGTCTCGGCACGCTTCACGAGCACCTGGGGACGCGCGGCGCGCGCGGGAGTCACGGCATACGAACGCGGTTGCGGCGTCGAGAGGTTGGACGCGGGCAGGGGGCTGCGGCGCTCGAGCACCCGCATCGACTCGGAGAACTGGTCGACCGAGCGCGCGGTGGCGAGGTGCTCGCGGCGTCGGACCCAGTACTGCACGAAATAGGCAGCCCACACCGCGATGATGACAAGGAAGACAAGGCTGCTGGGCTGCACGGATACGAGGCTAGGTCTCCTGCGCGGGCGCACCGGGGACGTGGGGCGGTGTGTCGCCAATGTGACTGGTGTGGTTGGTGTGCAATCGCTCCAGCAGGGTCTGTCCGCCCAGATCCTCGGTCGTCAGGGCGAAAGTCCGGTGGTCACGCCAGGCCCCGTCGATGTGCAGGTATGCCGCCCGCACGCCTTCGTCGCGAAAGCCCAGCTTGCGCACGACGGCCAGGCTGTTGGCGTTCTCGGGGCGGATGTTGACCTCGATCCGGTGCAGCCCCATGGAGCCCAGGGCGTGGTCACCGGCCAGGGCCAGGGCCACCGGGGCGACGCCGCGTCCCGCGACCGACTCGTCGACCCAGTAGCCCGCCGAAGCCGACAGCAGCGACCCGTACGAGATGCCGAACAGGACCATCTGCCCCACGATCCGACCCTCCATCCGGATCGTGAACGGCAGCATCCGCCCCTCTCTCGCCTCCGTGCGGTAGTGCCGCACCAGCCCGGGAAACGAGACGTAGTGCGGCGCCTGGCTGGGCGAGGTGGCGTCCCAGGGCCCCAACCACTCGCGGTTGCGGCCGCGGACCTCGGTCCACGCGGCCCGGTCCCGACGACGCAGCGGGTCGAGCAGCAGCTGCTCCCCGCCCGGGGTCTGTCCCCGGAGCTCGACGGGCCAGACGGCCATCAGTGGTCGCCGCCGCGAATCTGCGAGAGCGCGTGCGGCAACACGGCTTCCAGCACCCCCAGCCCGTCGCGAACCCCGCCGGTCGACCCGGGCAGGTTGACCACCAGCGTGCTGCCCGCGACTCCCGCCAGGCCGCGTGACAACGCTGCCGTCGGCACCCCAGCGGCGAGCCCGGCGCCGCGGATGGCTTCGGCCAGGCCGGGAACCTCACGATCGAGGACGGCCCGCGTCGCCTCGGGAGTGCGGTCCGTGGGCGACAGGCCGGTGCCACCCGTGGTGACGACCACCCCGGGTATGCCGGTCAGGGCCTGGGCGAGCGCCTCACCGACCGCCGGGCCGTCAGGCACGACCACGGCGTCGCTCACCTCGAAACCCCACTGCCGCAACGCTTCCACGATGAGGGGGCCGCCGCGGTCGGGATAGACACCGCCGGCGGCGCGAGTCGAGCAGGTGATGACGACTGCCGTGGGCTGGGCGCCGGGCACGGACTCGGCCTCGGACTCGGTCACGGTCACGGTTCCTCCACCCAGTCGCCGGAACGACCGCCGGACTTGGCGGTCACCCGGATGTCGGTGATCCGGGCGTGCTTGTCGACCGCCTTGACCATGTCGACGAGGGCCAGGGCTGCGACCGCGACTGCTGTCAGGGCCTCCATCTCGATGCCGGTGCGGTCGGCGGTGCGGACCGTCGCGCTGATGTCGACGCCGTCATCGGCCACCCTCAGGTCGACCGCGACCGCGTGCACGGCGATCGGGTGGGCGAGCGGGATGAGCTCCGGCGTGCGCTTGACGGCCTGGATCCCTGCGATCCGCGCGACGGCGAGCGCGTCGCCCTTGGGCACGTTCCCACCGCGGAGCGCGGCCACGGCGGCGGGCGACAGCAGGACGCGACCTGCCGCCGAGGCCTCCCGGGCCGTCACGTCCTTGGCGGAGACGTCGACCATGTGCGCCGACCCATCGGGGCGCACGTGCGTGAGCCCGGACGGCTGTGGCCGTTCGGGAGGCTGTGGCCGCTCGGGAGGCTGCGGCCGCTCGGCGGGGTCGAGGCTCACATCCCCTCCCGACCCAGCAGGGGCAGGCACATCAGCTCGTCCCCCGCGGCGACGTCCGCGACGTCCTCGGGGATGACGGCCAGGGCGTCGGCCGCTGCGAGCGCACCGAGCATGTGGGACCCCTGGCCACCGGCGAGACGGGCCCGGTCGTCGTCGAGGATCACCCGCACGAACTCCATCTTGCCCTTGACCGAGCCGAACGGCTCCGCCGCCACGGCGGGGACGTAGCCCGGTGGGTAGGACGGTTCGGGGCGACCGGCCATCGCCCGGAGCGCCGGCGCGACGAACACGTGGAACGACACCAGGGCGCTCACGGGATTGCCGGGCAGGGTGAACACCGGCACCTGTTCCTCGCCGAGCACCCCGAAGCCCTGGGGCATTCCCGGGCGCATCGCCACCTTGTCGAACTGCATGGTGCCGACGCGGGACAGGACCTCCTTGACGGTGTCGAAGGCCCCCATCGAGACCCCGCCGGTCGTGATGATGACGTCGGCGCGGACGAGCTGGCCTTCGAGGGTCTCCATCAGCGTCCGCGCGTCGTCCGGTACCCCGCCGACCCGGAAGGGGGTGGCGCCCACCGCTGTCACGGCAGCGGTCAGCATGACCGAGTTGGAGTCGACGATCTGGCCGAACCCCGGGGTCCGCCCCACCTCGACGAGCTCGTCCCCGGTCGAGATGACGACGACCCGCGGACGCGGGACGACACGGACCCGGGCTATGCCGGCCGCTGCGAGCAGTGCGATCTGTCCCGGGCCGAGCAGGGTGCCGCGCCGCAGCACGACGTTGCCGGCCTCGACGTCCTCACCGACCTCGCGCACGTGGGAACCCACGGCCCGCCGCTCCCGGATCTGCACCCGGACGACACCACCGTCGGTCGCCTCGACGGGCACGACGGCGTCGGCACCGTGGGGCATCGGAGCGCCGGTCATGATCCGCATGGTCTGGCCGGTGGCGAGCGACCACGCCTTGGTGTTGCCCGCGGCGATGTCGTTGACGACGGGGAGGACCACTGGGTTGTCGGCAGTGGCGGTGGCGATGTCTGCCGCGTGCACGGCATACCCGTCCATCGCGGAGTTGGTGAAGCCGGGCAGCGACCCACGGGCCTGGACATCGGCCGCGAGGATGCAGCCCTGGGCATCGAGCACCCCGAGCTCGAAGGGCGCGATCACCTTGACGGTGCTCAGGATTCGGTCCAGGTGCTGCTCGACGCTGATCACGAGGTGGTCGCCCCTTCTGCCTCGGGGAGGGTACTGCCGTCGGGGATGGTGCGCGGCTCGTCCGCCTCGACGAGCACGTCACCCACACAGCGGACCCCGGCGCCGAAGGTCACATCGCCGCGCACGGTGAGGGAGGTGCAGCCGATCATGGAGGGGGCGCCGACGGGGAACCGGGCGTCGAACTCGTGGATCAGCGTGTAGTGGTCGTCGAGGTCGACCCGAGGGTCGGGTCGCGTCGACTGGGCCACCACGTCGAACCCGTCGCCGAAGCCGTAGAGGTCCGACCGCAGCATGAGCAGCTCGTTGGTCGTCTTCACCGGTCGGAACCGGCGCCGGGGCACGTGCAGCGCGCGCGACCCGTCGAACACCTCGATCGCCGTGCCCATGGCCGACTCGACCTGGATCACCGGGGTGGAGTCCTTGCGACTGGGGTCGACGGTCTTGCGGTTGACGATGATGGGCAGACCGAGGACGCCCTCCCGGGCCGACATCTGCGCGTCGAGGGCGTCGAGGTCGACCCACAGGTTGTTGGCGTGGAACAGCGCGTGCCTGTCGGTGTCCTGGAAGTGGTCCTGGTCCTCGGGTGCCACCATCGCGCTCTCGCGCAGCACCACCCTGCCGTCGCTGCGACGCACGGCGAGGTGTCCACCCTTGCGGTCGTTGGCGGTGCGCTCGCACACCTCTGACACGTAGGGGATCGACTCGCGTGCCATCCAGGCCGGGATCGAGGGGTCACAGGTCGCCCCGAGGTTGTCGGAGTTCGAGAGGAACGCGTAACGAAATCCCTTGTCCCGCAACGCTGCGAGCACACCGCTCGCCACGAGGGCCACATAGACGTCGCCATGGCCGGGAGGGCACCACTCGAGGTCTGGGTCGTCAGGCCACGACACCGGGGTGAGGTCGTCGGCTCGCAGCTTGGGCTCGGCGTTCTGCAGGAAGTCGAGCGGCAGCCCGTCGACGGCAAGATCGGGGTACTCCCCCAGGACTTCCAGCGACTGCTCGTGGGTGCGGAAGGAGTTCATCAGGACGAGCGGCACCTGCACGCCGTGGCGCTCCCGCAGGGCCAGCACCTGCCGGGCCACGACGTCGAGGAAGGTCAGCCCCTCGCGGACCTCGAGCACCGACTTCGGACCGGACAGCCCCATGCTCGTGCCCAGGCCACCGTTGAGCTTGACGACGGCCGTGCGGGCCAGTGCCTGCGCCATCTCGTCGTCATGGGCGCCGTCGTCGACGGCGATGCTCTCGAGTGTCGTCACGTCGCGCAGCGGCTCGATGTCGCCTTCCGCGATCAGGCCGGTCCTGCCCGCCTCGAGCTGGGCGTAGGCGTCCTCGAACACATGGATCGCCATGCGGTCGACCCCCCGCTCGGTCATGCGCGCGACCGCCTGCGCCAACCCTTCCTTGCTCATGACGGGCAGCCTAGTGGGACGATCAGGAGGTGCCCGTGTCCAGCAAGACCACCGTGCGAGAGCGCCTGCGCGCGATGCGGCGCGAACGCGTCCCGGAGCGGGACCGGGCGCGCGACGCGGAGGAACTCGCGCTGTCGGCGCTCGAGGTCGTGTATGCCGGGGCGCTGGTTCGCGGCGACTGGGTCGCCACGTACGAGGCCACGCCCCTGGAGCCGCCCACCGAGGCGATGATCGAGGCGTTGTCCGCGCGCGGCATACGGGTGATGGTGCCGGTGACCCTCGAGGACTGGGACCTGGACTGGCGCGAGGTGGGTAGCGAGGAGGTACTGGGCCGAGATGCGATCGCCCGGGCCGCAGTGGTGTTCCTGCCGGCGCAGGGCGTGGACCGGTCGGGGACCCGGATCGGTCGGGGCAAGGGCTGCTACGACCGGGTCATCCCCCGAACCAGCGCGCACCTGGTCGCGGTCGTCCACCCGTGGGAGCTGCTCGACGAGGAGCTACCGAGGGAGCCGCACGACCGCCGGGTGCACGCGGTCATGACGGCCGAGCTCGGTGTCGTCGAGCTGGGCGCGGGACGTCAAGCGCCTTGACACCCGGGCCGGCTCAGTTCGACGAACCGCCTGGCACCAGGGTCAGCTCGTCGCCGCCGGCATCCCGGACGGCCTTCTCGGTGAAGGGCCAGTCGTAGAGCTCGTTCTTGGCCCAGGCCTCGGTCTGGTCGTTGTAGTGGTCGGCGAAGGCGTGACCGCTGTTGCCCGTCTGGTTGACCCACCGTGACTTGTCCAGGTTCGACAGGTCCACCACCATCCGCATCGACGGCGCCCAGTCGACGCCGTAGCCCTGGCCGCCGCTGCACTCCTTGGGAGGATCGGTCGTGGTGCACGCAGCGTTCCAGCCGTTGGCGTCCACGATGGCGGAGCCGCCCGGCATGTTCATGGGTCCGCGGTTGAAGAGCCTGGCCACGAGGCCGGGTACGTCGTCGCCACCGAGCACCTGGTGGGTCAGGGTGAGCTGGTGCAGCTGCCCCCACTGCCACTCCCCGGGCTCCTTGCCCAGCTCCATCGTCAGGTCGAGCCGCGCCTTGACCAGCGCCTTGCGCAGGATCTCGGACTGACCCTCGGCGACGCCGGGGGTGCGCTTGTCATCCCACCAGGCGGAGCGCGGCTTGGTCAGCAGCACCGAGACCGCCTCCATCCACTGGTCGCCGCCGTCGGCGCGCAGGTCCTTCGGGAGCTCGTCGTCGAAGGTCAGGTCGAGCAGGCTGGACCAGACCGCGTTGTAGTAGGCCGCCGCGGCGCCGGACTCGCTCTCGCCCACCGGGTTCGTGTAGTCCCAGCCACGCAACAGCTCCTGCGCCTGCTTGGTGAAGTCGTCGCGCCCCAGGTCGACCTTGAGCAGCGCCTTGACCAGGGTCGGCGCGAACTGGCTGCGGGTGTCGCCCTGGATGGACGACATCGTGGCCGGCGTGACCTTGGTGTTCTTCTCCAGGAGTGACCGGATGCGCTGGCTGCGGAACCCGTAGTCCCACTCCGTCGTGAGGAAGGGCGTCCCGCTCTCGGTCACGGCCTGGTTGGCCGCGACGATGAAGCCCTCGGAGGGGTTGTAGGCGTGCGGCATCGAGGCAAAGGGCACGTAGCCCTGCCAGTCCCACGACGACACCCAGCCCGGCCTGATCCAGTAGCCCGGGGCAGCCTCCATGTAACGGCTGCGGACCGGGATCCGGCCCGGCGCCTGGTAGCCGATGTTGCCGGCCGTGTCCGCATAGATGAGGTTCTGCGCGGGGACGGCGAACTGCTCTGCGGCAGTGCGGAACTGGTCGAAGTTCTGGGCCGTGTTGAGACCGAAGATCGCGTCAGCGGTCTGGCTCACCTCGATGCCGGTCCACTGCAGCGCGACCTCGTAGGACCCGGGGCTGGGACGCCCGTTCACCGGTGGACTCTCACCGGCGCTAGCGACGTTCTCGATGGCGTCGGACAGGATCGGCCCGTGCACGGTGCTGCGGACCGTGATGGTCTGCTCACCACCGCCACCGATCTTGATCGTCTCGGTGCGCATGGTCAGAGGGACCTGCTTGCCGTCGCGCAGGTAGGTGTTGCCGCGCACCTGCTCGAGGAAGAAGTCGCTGACGTCGGGTCCGAGGTTGGTGAACCCCCACGCGATCGACTGGTTGTGGCCGATGACGACGCCGGGCAGACCGGAGAACGAGTAGCCGGCCACGTCGAAGGGACAGCTGCTGCTGACCGACCGACAGTGCAGCCCGACCTGGTACCAGATGCCCGGGATCGAGACGCCGAGGTGGGGATCGTTGGCCAGCAACGGTTTCCCGGTGCTCGTGCGACTCCCGCCGACGACCCACGAGTTGGACCCGATCCCGTCACCGCGACCCATGGTCACGGGGACGGCGTCGAGCGCACGCTGCACCACGGCATACGCGCGCTGGGCGTCCTTGCTCGTCTCCTTGGCGAGGTCGCCGGCGGCCCCCGCCACGGGGGGCTTCGCCGAGGCGAGGCCGAGCGCCGCCGGGACGGCCGAGCTGGCCGGCGCAGAGGGGCTCGTCGCCGAGGGGGTGGTCGCCGAGGGGGTGGTCGCCGAGGGGGTGGTCGCCGAGGAACTGCTGGGAGACCAGTCCTGGGGGGAGAGGATCGGCTTGTTGGTGTCATAGGGATAGGACGGGAACAGCTCGTTGATCTGGGCCGTGGACATCGAGCCGGCCAGGCGCGCGCGCATCAGCTCGGCGTTGTAGTCGCCACGCAGGTCCCACGCCATCGCCTTGAGCCACGCGAGCGAGTCCGCCGGGGTCCAGTCCTCGACGCGGTAGTCCGGGACCTTCTGGCCGAGGACGACGTACTCGAGCGACATGTTCGAGGGGCTGCCCTGCCGGTGGATGTAGGCGTTCACCCCGTCGGCGTAGGCCTGCAGGTAGCGACGCGTCTCGGGCTTGAGGGTCGGCAGCTCGGCCTCCGCGACCCGGCGCCAGCCGAGGGTGCGGATCACGCGGTCGGTCTCGAGGCCGCTCTCGCCGACGAGCTCGGAGAGCCGTCCGGCGGTGATGTGGCGGCGCAGGTCCATCTCGAAGAACCGGTCCTGCGCGTGGACGAATCCCTCTGCCTTGAACAGGTCGTCGGCGCTGTCGGCGTAGATCTGCGGGATGCCGCGGTCGTCGCGGATGACGCTCACCTTGCCGGACAGGCCAGGGACCTGGATCTCGCCCTCGGTCGTGGGGAACGGACGGCGCACCCACGTGACCGCGAGTACCGCGACAATTCCGAAGACGACGACGAGCAGGGCTGCCACGGCCACGGCGATGCGGCGGGCAAGAAGGGCGCGAGACACCCTGCGAGACTATCCGCACCACACCGAGGGAAAGGACGTGACGGGCCGTGCGCGCAGCGATCCCCCCGAGCGGACTGCCCTGGTTCGCCACGTCCGACGCGTCGGACTCGTTCACCCTGCACGACCTGACCCCGGCGCTGCTGATCGGGTCCGTCGTCCTGCTCATCTCGGTGGCCGCGGTGCGTCTCTCGCTCAAGTCCGGACTGCCCTCGCTGCTGATCTACCTCGGCATCGGCCTGGCCATCGGCGAGGCCGGCCCGTTCATCCAGATCCGGTTCGACTCCAACGAGCTCACCCAGGTGCTCGGCTACGCCGCCCTCATCCTCATCCTCAGCGAGGGCGGGCTCAGCACCAGGTGGGAGGGCATCCGCCGATCGGTGGGCCCGGCGGCCGTGCTGTCGACCGTGGGCGTCATCGTGTCGGTGCTGGTGGTCGCGCTGGCTGCGCGGTTCGTGCTGCACCTCGACTGGAACACCGCCCTGCTGATCGGCGCGATCCTGTCCTCGACCGACGCCGCAGCGGTGTTCTCGGTGCTGCGCCGGGTGCCCCTCCCCCGGCGGATCACCGGGATGCTCGAGGCCGAGTCCGGCTTCAACGACGCCCCCGTGGTCATCCTCGTGACCGCCCTGGCCCTGCGGTCTGCCGACCCCGCCGATGCCGAGGGCTGGTTCACCCTGGCCCTCAAGGCGGTGGCCGAGCTCGGCGCCGGTGCCGCCATCGGCCTGGCCGTGGGTTGGGCGGGTGGCCAGTTCATGCGGCGAGCCGCCTCCGGTGCCTCGGGCCTGTTCAGCATCGGTGTCGTCGCCCTCACCGTCCTCGCGTATGCCGCGGCGGCGAGTGTGCACGCCAGCGGCTTCCTCGCCTGCTACCTCGCGGCCCTGGTCTTGGGCAACCTCAGGCTGCCGCACGGGCCCGCCGTCCTCGGGCTGTCGACCGCGCTCGGGTGGCTGGCCCAGATCGGGCTCTTCGTGCTGCTCGGCCTGTTGGCCTCACCGAGCAAGATGGGCGGCCAGATCCTCCCTGCCATCGTGATCGGGCTGGTGCTGCTGCTCTTCGCCCGTCCCCTGTCGGTGCTGGTGTCGGTCTCGCCCTTTCGGCTCGGCTGGCGTGACCAGGTGTTCCTGTCGTGGGCGGGGTTGCGCGGCGCCGTCCCTGTCGTCCTCGCGACCGTCCCGCTCACGGTGGGTGCCCGCAATGTCGACTGGATCTTCGAGCTGGTCTTCGTCCTCGTCGTGATCTTCACCCTCGTCCAGGCGCCGACCCTGCCGTGGGTGGCCCAGCGGCTCGGCATCGTCGAGGACTACGCCACCCTCGACCTCGCCGTCGAGGCCACGCCCCTCGAGGAGCTCCAGGCCGAGCTCATCCAGGTCACCGTGGGACCGGCGTCGAAGCTGCACGGTGTCGAGGTGTTCGAGCTGCGCCTGCCCGAAGGAGCCAACGTCACGCTCGTGGTGCGTGGCAGCAAGGGTTTCGTGCCCGAGAACAACACGGTCCTCCGGCGCGGCGACCAGCTGCTCATCGTCTCCACCGCCGAGGTGCGCACCCTGGCCGAGAAGCGCGTCAGGTCGGTCAGCCAGCACGGTCGCCTCGCCGGATGGCGCGACGAGGGCGCTCACTCGCGGGCTCGCAGCGGGCGCCTTCGCGACGCGGGTGCTCGTCTGCGCAGCGCTGCCGAGGCTCGGCTCGAGGGCGGCGGCGGGAAGAAGTAGGCCCCGCGCGGCCTTATAGTTGGCAGTCGAGCCATGACAGTGCCAGCGTCGCGGCCCGCGACCGCCAGCCAGAACGCCCCTTTGGAGGAACCCGTGCCGACGTACTCCTACGCCTGCACCGAGTGCGACCACCGCTTCGACGCGGTGCAGTCGTTCACCGACGACTCCCTGACCGTCTGCCCCGAGTGCGACGGCCGGCTCCGCAAGGTCTTCAACGCCGTCGGTGTCGTCTTCAAGGGTGGCGGCTTCTACCGCACCGACTCCCGGAGCAGCTCCTCCGCCTCGGTCCCGGCGCCGTCAGGTTCGTCGAGCGGGTCCTCCAGCGGGTCCTCCAGTGAGTCGTCGAGCGGGTCGAAGGACGGGTCCACGAGCGGGTCGAAGGGCTCGTCGGGCGCGTCCAGCGGTTCCGGCGGTTCCCCGAGCAGCTCGTCCGCCAGGACGTCGACGAAGTCCGCGGACGGTTCAGCCGCCTGACCTGCCTGAACCCTGTGCCGTGACCACGCGGCATACCTCGACATCGCCCGTCCCTGTCCACAGGGGCGGGCGTCGTCGCGTCGCCATCCACAGGGGTCTGGCGGCCGGTCGCGGGCGGCGCAGCGCTGCGTAGTCTGCTGACATGACCTCGACGACTCCCCGCGCCGACCTCGGACTGATCGGCGGCTCCGGCTTCTACGAGTTCTTCGAGGCTGCGGAGCGGGTGAGCGTGAGCACGCCGTTCGGCGAGCCGAGCGACGACCTCGTGATCGGTGAGGTCGACGGGCGGCGGGTCGCGTTCATCGCGCGGCACGGGCAGGGACACCGGTTCCCTCCGCACCGGGTCAACTACCGCGCCAACCTGTGGGCGCTGCGCTCGGTCGGGGTGCGCCAGGTCCTCGCGCCGTGCGCCGTGGGTTCGCTGCGACCGGAGCTGGGGCCGGGCACGATCGTGGTGCCCGACCAGGTCGTGGACCGCACCTGGGGCCGGGAGCACACCGTGTATGCCGCGGAGGGACCGGTCGTGCACGTCGGCTTTGCCGACCCCTACTGTCCGCGCGGGCGGGCCGTGGCCGTCGAGTCCGCTACTGCCGCAGGCAAATCCGTGGCTGACGCCGGGACCTTGGTGGTCATCAACGGGCCCCGCTTCTCGTCCAAGGCCGAGTCGACCTGGCATCAGCAGGCCGGCTGGACCGTTGTCGGGATGACGGGCATGCCGGAGGCGTCGATCGCCCGCGAGCTCGCGATGTGCTTCACGACCATCGCCCTGGTGACCGACCACGACGCCGGGGTCGACGGTGGCGCGGCCGTCACGCACGAGGATGTTCTCGCGGTCTTTGCCGAGAACGTCGGCGGGCTCAAGCAGGTGCTGCGTTCGGCGCTGGCCGCCATGCCTGCCGAGGAGCCCGACGCCGACGCGACCTGCGGGTGTCGGCGCGCGCTCGACGGGATCACCCTGCCCTTCGCGCTGCCGGGGTAGGGGCGCGGCGCGGTGCCCGGCGGGCGCAGCAGGACCGGAGGGGGTGGCGCGGCGAGAGCCGGGGCAGTGGCCGGCGCGGTGGGGTGGCTGCTCGGTCCTGGCCGCCGCCGACAGTGGCGGCGTCGCGTGCTCAGACGTGGGCTCGCCCTGGTGTGCGCGATCGGGGCGACGTTCGGCGTGCTCGCGGTTGCTCGTTCCGCCGACTCTCGTCCGTTGGTGCGCGTCGTGGTCGTCACCCGGCCGATGGCCGTCGGACAGGTGGCCTCCCCCGGTTCGGTGCGCGAGGTGTGGTGGCCCGCCGAGCTGGCTCCGCGCACGAGCATCCACAGCGTGGCCGAGGTGCTCGGGCGACCGATGACGGTGCCCCTCGCTCCTGGCGAGCCGGTGACCAGGGCTCGGGTCAACCGAGGCTCCCTGCTGGCCGGCCAGCCGGTCGACGCGGTCGCGGTGCACGTCTCGGTGCCCGACACGGGTGCGGTGTCGATGGTTTCGGCGGGCGACCGGATCGACCTGTGGAGCCCGGACGGACCCGTGGCGCGCGCGGTCGTCGTGCTCAGTGTGGACAGATCTTCGACCACTGACTTCGGGTCGGTGATCCAGGGTCAAGGGTCGTCCAGCGGCTATGCGCTCGACGGGGGTGGTGTGGTTGTTTCCGCAGGTCAGGAAGAAGCGCGACGCATCCTGGCCGTGCCGGACGATGCGCTCGGCCGGCCCCAGATCGAGCTCGCCCTCACCCACGACTGGCCCGAAACGGGCTGACACGGCGTCCTGCGCCCCGCCCATCGCCTTTCGCGGGTCGCTAGCGTGTCCGCCGTAGGACCAACACCACCACTCCAACAGACTGGGAAAGGTCGCGACACCCATGAAGGGTTTCAAGGACTTCGTCATGCGGGGCAACCTCGTGGAGCTTGCCGTCGCCTTCATCATCGCCGGTGCGTTCGGCACCGTCATCAAGAGCTTCACCGACGTGCTCATGGGGATCATCGGCAAGATCGGTGGCAAGCCGGACTTCAGCGCCTACAAGCCGGGGGGTCTCCTGGTGGGTGTCTTCCTCACGGCACTCGTGTCGTTCCTCATCGTGGCGTTCGTCGTGTACTTCTTCGTCGTCAAGCCCTACGAGGTGGCGAAGGCGCGGTACGCCGAGGTCGAGGAGGATGCTGCTCCGGACGAGAACATCATCCTGCTGCGCGAGATCCGCGACGCCCTCCGGGGCCGCGCCTGAGCAACACCTGCGCTCCCCGTTCGATGTAAACCCGCCGGTGTTTCCCGGCGGGTTTACATCGAACGGGGTGGAGGCTCGCGGTCAGTCGGAACCCCAGTGCGGGGGGCGTTGTTCGCGCAGCCAGCGGTCGTAGGCCAGCTCCTCGTGCTGCTCGCCCCAGCCGACATCGGTGTCGTCCTTGGTCTGCTCGGGCTTCGTGCGCTCGGCCTTGACCTTCTCGGGCTCAGGCTCAGCCGGCTCAGGCTCGGTCGGCTCGGGCTCAGTCGGCTCGGGCTCGGTCGGCTCAGGCTCAGCCGGCTCAGGCTCGGTCGGCTCGGGCTCAGTCGGCTCGGGCCCGGGCTCGGTCGGCTCGGGCTCGGGCTCGGTCGGCTGGGCGCTGGTCGGCCCCGGTGCGCGCTTGGCCCGACGCCCACGGGCGCGGCGCTGGCGGGCACCCTCGTCAGCGGCCGGCGTGAACTCGTCCTGGGTCGCGACGTCGCCGCCGTCGACGGGCCCGGACTCGTCGCCCATCGGGAGCATCTGCTGGTCACTTCCTCTGCGGCCCGGGATGGCAGGCGCCGCGTCAACGGTCGATGAGGTCACCGCGTCCGTAGCGACCGGGGCGACAACGGGCTTCACGGTCGGCAGCCGGGTCGGCCGGTTGGCGACGGCCTGCTGGACCGCGGCGTTGACCCGGGCGACATCGCGGGCGGGATCGCGGAACAGGTCGGTCGTCCAGACCCGGACGTGCATCCACCCGAGCCTGCCGAGCTGTTCGCCGCGCAGCCGGTCGCGGTCCCGGCTGCTGCGCATCGCGGCGTAGGCCGGACCGTCGGTCTCGACCGCGACGAGGACGTGGCCGCCGTGCTCGGGGTCCTCGACCGCGAGGTCGATGGGCTGGCCGGCGGAGCCGTAGGACTCGTGCACCACCAGTCCGGAGTCACGCAGCCGTCGGGCGAACTCGGCCCGCAACGCGGTGGAGCCCACCTCCACGTGGCGGGAAACCGACCCTTCGGCCTTGGCAGTGGTCGAGGTGCCACCCTCTCGGGCGACCGCACCCACGCCACCCTGGTCGGCGACTGGCGCCGGGAAGGTGCCGTCCGCGGCATACGCGAGGAAGTCGCGGAGCATGACCGAACCGCGGGACTTGAGCCGAGCCGGGTCGAGGTCACTGGCGACCAGTGACGACACCACGGTCATCCGGCGGCGCGACCGGGTGATGGCGACGTTGAGGCGACGCTCGCCGCCTTCGAGGTTGAGCGGACCGAACCGGTGCAGCACCCGGCCGTGCGGGGTCTTGCCGTAGCCGACCGACAGGATGATGGCGTCGCGCTCGTCGCCCTGGACGCGTTCGAGGTTCTTGACGAAGAAGCGCTCGGGCCGGTCCTCGTCGAA
Organism: Pedococcus sp. P2_E5; assembly: GCF_056403895.1. Taxonomy (NCBI): domain Bacteria; kingdom Bacillati; phylum Actinomycetota; class Actinomycetes; order Micrococcales; family Intrasporangiaceae; genus Pedococcus; species Pedococcus sp. P2_E5. The sequence goes on along the minus strand of NZ_JBFUEP010000001.1, from coordinate 71,767 downwards.
GAAGTCACCCACCCCGTCGGCCGCGTCGGTCGCCAGCGCGCGCCGGAGGGCGTCGTCGAGCCGGGTCGCGTGCTTGATGCCGAGGGCGATTACGCCGAGCGACTCGTGGGGACGGGTGCGGGCGTGTGCGAGGACGAGCTCGACGACCCGCGACACCTCCGCCTCGGTCGACTCGATCGCCTCCTCGCCTGCCTGGACGATGCCCGACCCCTGGACCGACTCGAGGCTCACCACGGCGTCGGTGCCCGTGCCGGGGAAGGTGACCAGCGACCCGTCGTACATCTCGCGGTTGGCGAACGCGACGAGGCGTTCGTCGAGCGACCGGTAGTGCCACGACAGCCGGCGGGTCGGCAGCGCCGCGGTCAGCACGTCGAGGACCGACTCGAAGCCCTCGGTCAGCGCGTCCGTCTCCGGCGCCCCCTCCTCGTCGACCGCAGCGGTGAAGAAGCTGGTCGGCGGCAGCTGGCGCTCGTCACCGGCCACCACGACCTGGTGCGCGCGCGAGATCGCCGACACGGCCTGCGCCGGTGGGATCTGCGAGGCCTCGTCGAAGATCACGACGTCGAACCATCGTCCGGGAGGCAGCACCGACGCGACCACGAGCGGCGACATCGCCCACGCGGGCTTGGCGGCGGTCAGCGTCTCGGCGGCCTTGGGCAGCAGCTCGCGCAGGGGGCGGTGACGGCGCGACTTGCCCGCCTCGGCGCGGACCAACGCCTCCTGGTCGGGGTGGTCGGCCAGCACCTCGCGCAGCCGGCGCCCGGCCCCGGCACGCACGCGGTCGGCGCTGGCGCGCAGGTGGGCATGGTCGGCTGCGACGTACTCGCGAGCCACCCGCTGGAGCTGGGCTCCGTCGTGCGCGCCGTAGCTCGGGTCGCGCACGATGAGGTCCTCGGACAGGGAGGTCCACCAGACGAACTCGAGCTCGGCTGCGACGTCGTCGGGCTCCACACCGCGGCGGGCGACGTCGTCGAGGAAGGCTCCCATCCCAGCCTCGCGCAGGGCGTCGAGGGTGCCGAGCACCTGCGGCACGACCGTGAGGCGGTCGGGGCGACTGTCGAGCTCTGCCAGCCGCTCCCGGAGCTCCACGAGCGTCGCACCGAAGAGGTCCCCACCTCGGTGGGTCGCCGTGAGCCGCGCCTCCAGCCAGGTGAGGTCCGAGGCGACGGAGGCGTATGCCGTGCGGGCCCGGTCGAGGTCCACGGGGATCTCGGGCCGGCCACCGGCTCCGGCCATCTGCTGCCAGGCGTTGCGCTGGACCTGCGCGTCGAGCAGGGCTGCGTGCAGGTCGGGCGGGGGCGGACCGGGACGCAGCAGCGAACGAGCCTGACGGCGCAGGCGCCACCGCGAATACCAGCCCAGGGCAACGCCATTCGCGTCGCGATAGGCCTTGCCACCGGTGGCGGCAACGAGGTCGCCGAGCGGGATGTCGAAGATCTCGGGCCGGAACACCTCGAGGGTGTCGCGGACCCGGCCGACCGAGTCGAGCACGTTGCCCCAGTCCCCCACGCGGTCGGCCTGCGGCAGGCTGACCTCCGAGAACACGTCGTGCATCGTCTGCTCGAGGTCCTGCAGCCCACCCTGGCTGAGCCTGCTCGTGATGTCGCGGGCGCGCACCGCCTCCTCCGAGGTCGCGATCCGCGCCCCGAACCACGGGTCGGTCCCCTCCTGGGTGGACCAGGCGCCCAGCGACGCGGCCTCGGTCAGCTGGCGGCCGAGCTCCTGCACCCGCTGACGGTCGAGGCCGGCGAGCTGCTCGCCGCGGACGCGGACGCGTGAGGTGGGCGGGTGGGCGAGGCTGCCCAGCCTCGAGATGGCTTCCTGCGCCTGGTGGGCCGAGACCCCCCACGGCTGACGCACCTCGTGCAGGGCGGCAGAGTGCGCGACCAGGGTTGCGCGCCGGTCGACGAGGGCCTGCTCGATCTCGCTGGTGTCGGGGTCCTGCACCTGGGTGCCGCGGTCGAGGGCGGCCCCGAACTCCTGGGCCAGGCGTCGCTTGTTGCTCGCGCCGTCGTAGGCATCGAGGACGAGGTCACCCAGGCCCACACCGTCGAGGCGCGAGAGCACCGCGTCGATGGCCGCGCGCTTCTCGGCGACGAACAGCACCCGCTTTCCCTCGCCCGCAAGGCTGGCGATGAGGTTGGCGATGGTCTGCGACTTGCCGGTGCCGGGCGGTCCCTTGATGACGAGGTGGGCTCCGGAGCGGACCGCGTCGATCGCTGCCTGCTGGGTGGAGTCGGCATCGAGGATGAGCAGCTCGTGCGACGGATCGGAGTCGGCCGGGGAGTCGGGGACCGAGGTCCGCACCGCCCGAAGCGCTCCGGGATCGCCGGCAAGAGCTGCCACGACATCGTGGTCCGCCAGCGAATCCCCTTGCGCCGCAAGGTCGGCCACCATGGGCAGCTTGGCGTAGGAGAACGTCCCCACGACGAGCCGCGGAGACACGGAGAACTCCGGCACCGACGCGCAGAGGGAGGTCAGCGCGGCATACACGGGGTGGGGGTCGAAGGCGCCACTCGCGTTGGCCATCTCCTCGAGGGCACCGGTGTCGAGCTCCAGCCCCTGCTCGGAGCGCAGGTAGTGCTCGAGGACCGGGTTGAACTCGACGTCGTTGCCCAGGTCGATGTCGAAGTCCTCGCGGGCGGCACCGGTCGGCTTGAGGACGCAGGACCGCAGCAGCACGGGGGCGGCGGGAGCGCGCGAAGCCCCGCGCACGGCCCAGCTCGCCATCCCGATCGCGATGAACCCGGCCGCGATGCCGCGCTCCTCCGACAGCTCGAGGGTCTTGGCGCGGATGATGCGGGCGCGTCGGCGGGCCTCGTCGAGGGCCGCGGCCTCGCGGACGAGGTCGGAGAGCCGGGTGGGGCGGCCGGCGAGCAGCATGGCCAGGCCGCCGGGGTGCGCGGTGGTCAGGTCGAGGGTGCCGCTGGGCAGGTCGCGGTACCAGAGCAGCGTGTTGCGACCGCCGAGGTCGACGAGGTGGCGCTGCCAGACCTTGACCGCTTCCGCGACGCGGGTGCCCCGGGGGTCGGCGTCCGCCTGGGGTGCACCCTCCTGCTCGGTATGCCGGGTGGGCGGGAGCGCGTCGCCGCTGGGCTGCGGCGCTGCTGGGGTCTCGTCGGTCGGCGGGGTCACCCAAGCAGGCTAACCAACCTGGTCGCCCTCACGGTCGGGCAACACGGGGTCGGACAGGACGGGGTCACTCAGGCAGGACGCGTCACTCGGGCAGGACGGTCTCGGGCAGGACTGGGTCCGGTGACACCGACGTGGTGCCACCAGGTCCGGACCGGATCAGGAGTGACGCCAGCGCGACGACGGCGGCGAGGCCGGCCGCACAGGCGCCCAGCACGGCATACCCCAGCTGGCCGACGACGACGCCCGCGAGCGCACCGCCGCCACCGGCGGCCAGTCCCATGACCAGGTCGGCGGCGCCCTGCGCCCCGGCGCGCTCGGCGAGGGGCACCGACTTCACGACCAGGGTGGAGCCAGCGACGAGGGTGAACGACCAGCCGAGGCCGAGCAGGAACAGCCCGGTGGCCAGCCCTGCCGACCAGCCGGTGGGGGCCTGGGCGGAGAGCAGCCCGGCGACCACGAGGACCACAGCCCCCGTGAGGCCGCACGACCTGCCACCGAACCGGTCGACGGCCAGACCGGTGAGCGGCGAGAACGCGAACATGCCGAGCACGTGCAGGCTGATCACCAGGCCGATGATCCGCAGGCTGGCGCCGCCGTGGTGCATGTGGAGGGGCGTCATCACCATGACGCTGACCATGACCGTGTGCCCCAGGGCCATCGTCACCAGCCCGAGCAGGGCGCCGGGGTGGGCGAGCAGGGTGCGCAGGCCGCGGACGACGGAACCGTGCTGGCGCTCGAGGGGCTCGGTGGCGACGGCGGCGGCCCGCTCACGGGCGAGGAGCAAGGGGTCGGGCCGCAGCCGGGTGAACAGCAGGATCGCGCCGAGCACCAGGCCCCCGAGGGAGAAGACGTAGGGCCCCGTCAGCGCCGGGATGCCGAGGAACCTCGCGACCGGCTCGCCCGGCCCTGCCAGGTTGGGCCCGAACACGGCGCCGATCGTCGTCGCCCACACCACGGTGGACAGGTCGCGCCCGCGGTGGGCTTCGTCGGCGAGGTCGGCCGCGGCATACCGAGCCTGGCTGTTGGCGGCGTTGGACCCCCCGAACAGGGCTGCCCCGACCAGCAGCAGCGGGAAGTTGCGGATCGCGCCGGCCACGATCATCGTGAGCGCGCCGATGATGCCGAGGGCGTAGCCGACCAGCAGGCCCCAGCGGCGTCCGCGCGCGGCCATGACGTGGGCCATGGGGATGGCGATGAGCGCGCCACCGAGGACCTGGAACGTGCCCCCGAGCCCGGCGAGGTCGGCCGATCCGCCGACGTCCTCGGCGAGCAGCGCACCGACCCCCGCGCCCGCGGAGACCCCCACACCGACGAGGACCTGGGTGCCGATGAGGGTGCTGATGGTGCGCCGCTGGACGGACCGGTCGGGAGCGTTGGCGTCGGGCGTGGGCACCGCGCCAGTATGCCGCCCGCTCCCGACACGACGCCCCCTCCCCACGCGCCCTGCAAGCAACCTTTGCTAGCAAAGGTTGCTTGCCTGAGGACAGGTTGCAACCTGTCCGCCAACGAGGACCCTTTGCTAGCAAAGGTTGCTGCGAGGGGCCGTGAGGAGGCCGCCCGGCCCCCTGACCGGGCGGACTCCTCAGGTGGCGTTGGTGACGGTGAGCGTCGAGATGCCGGTGGCCGTGAAGGCGATGCTGACGGGCGCCTCGCTGTTGGCGATGGAGACGGTCAGCTGGGTCGCGGTCGCGCCACTGCCCGCGGCGATCGTCGCCGTGCTCGTGGCGCCAGACCTCGTGGCCGTGACGAGGAGTGCGGTCGGCGTGGTCGCCGGGTTGCCCCAGGTGTCGAGCAGGTTCGCGGTGGCGGCCCAGTCGCGTTTGCCGTTCTGGGCCGGGTTGCTCGCGGTGCAGGACCTGGCGGCCGGTGGCTCGCTGAGGGCCGGGCAGGAGACCGTGACGGCGATCAGCTTGCTGGTGACCGCGCTGAGCACGAAGTTCCTGGCGACACCCGCGGCGACGGTGGTGGTGGCAGATCCGGTGACGGCGCCCGTGGTCGGCGCCAGGGTCACGCTGCCAGCGGTGTACAGGGTCACGGAGACGACGGCACTGCCGCCGGAGAAGGTGGCGGTCGCCGGCAGGACGGCCGCCTTGCCGGACGGGCTGGCAACGACGGCAGCCCAGGTGAGGGCCTTGCTGCCCGCGTAGGTGGAGTCGAGGGTGCCGTCGCACTTCTTCGCGGTGAGCGTGACGTTCGTCGCCACGCCGGCGGTCGCCGCAGGGGCGGAGACCGTGTGGGTGTCAGGGCCGGTGCACCCCGTGGTGCCGGGCGTGGCCGAGGACGACGCGGTCCACGAGCCGATGGAGGCCACCACCGTGTAGGTGTACGTGGTGCCCGAGGTCAGACCCGTGTCGGTGCAGGACCACGGCGAGGTGCCCGGTGCACAGACCGTGGTCGCGCCGCGCTTGACCGCATAGGTGGTCGAGGGCACCTGGCCGCTCGGCAGCGTGCCGCTGACGACGAGGGAGGTGGCGGTCGGCGAACCGACGCTGGGCGCGGCCGGGGTCACCAGGGAGGCGGCCGTCGCGGTGGTGCTGCCGGAGCCGATGACCGACCACACGGCATACGCCGGGATCGCGCCGAGGGCGACGCACACCGCGGCGGCGAGGAGCACGCGCACCGGGCGACGGCTGGTCACGCGGCGGGTGGGGCGCTGGGCAGCGTTCACGGCAGCCGTCCGTTGGCCTGGAGGGGGATGGTGAAGGTGGCGCCCTGGCAGTCCGACGACGACGCGGTCGTCATGCTGACGGCGTTGGCGACGCTGAGCGAGGCACTGCCACCGGCCGGCACCACGAGGGACGTGGAGCCGGGAAGAGACACCGTGACGCCCGGTGTGGTGCACCCTGCGCCGGCGGTGACCGGCCCGGCGAGCGCGAGCGACGTCACCGTGACGGGAGCGGAGTTCGGGTTGCTGACGGTGACGAGGGCGTCGGCCGAGCTTCCGGGATGGAGCAGGCCGGCCACCGTCGCCGAGACACCGAGCGCCTGGGGTATGCCGCTCGCAGCAGTTCCGGTGCCGGCCCCGAGTGCCGACCACGCGGCATACGCGACGCCGCCGGCCAGGAGGAGGGCCGTGGTGCCGAGGCAGGCGGAGGCGAGGCGCCGCGTCCAGCGCTGGTGGGTGGTCACGAGTGACCGTTGCCCTGACCCTGGGTGGCCAGACCACCGAAGGCGAGCGGGAACGAGACGTTCTTGCAGCCGTCCTGCGACGTGGCCGTGTCGAGCATCATGATCGTGAGGGGGATCATGATGCTCGACTTGCGCGGCACGAGGTAGGTGCGCGCGCCGGGCTTGGTGGCCTGGTAGCGGCTGACGACGAGGTTCGTGGTGCCGGAGCAGGAGGCGTTCGCGTCCTGGGGCGTCGCGGTGAGCTCGAGGATCTTGTAGTCGACCGCGTCGGGGTTGGTGACCTTCACCTGGAGCGTCTGCATCTGGCCGGGACGCAGCTGGCTGACGCTGCCGACAGCCGCGAACGGGGCGTGGCCGGGCGGGCTCTGGGCCAGGGCCGCGCCGCTGCTCTCGACGAGGCGCAACGCGCCCGGCTGGGGCGTGGGCTCCGCCTTGGTGAGCCAGAGCCCGCAGCCGCCGAGGAGGCCGAGGAGCACCACCACACCGATGGCGACCGCGAGGATGCGGCGCTGACGCGGGGTGGTGGTCATGACGATGTCTCCCGAGGTGGTGACGAGCTTGGCGATGAGCGGCGCTGTGGTTGAACGGCGCTGGGGTGATGAGTCGAGCGGTGGTCCTGCCGGCGGTCGTGGGGCCCGCCTGGCCGCCCGGTGGCATCGGGGGGGTTGATGCCACCGGACGGGGTTCAGGGGCTCGACGTCACGATCAGTTGCTGGAGAAGACCAGGTCGACGGTGACGTTCTTGCAGTTGTCCTGGTTGGAGGACAGGTTGTTCATCGCGATCGTGGCCGGGCCCCAGGCGTCGACGCCGGCGCCGGACGCGATCTCGTGAGCGGTCGCAGCGGGGGCCACGATGGTGAAGTCGTCGGCGGTGCAGGCCGGCTTGGAGGTGTTGCCCTGCTTGGACCAGCCCGGGGCCACGGCGACGGTGACCTGGTTGATGTAGACGGTGCCGGCGTTCGTGTTGTCGAAGTTGCCGGAGACGTCCTGCGCGGGGCCACCCGGGTAGAGGCCGGTGACGGCGGTGCTGGTCGCGTTGATCTTGACGGCGACGACGTTGCCGGTGGAGGCCGAGCCGGTGCCCGCGCCACTGGTGCTCCAGTAGGCGAACGCGACCCCGCCGACGAGGAAGGTGAGGGCTGCGCCCGTGGCGACGGCTGCGGCGCGCTTGCGGTTGAACTGCATGGGAGGGTTCCTCTGTTCGTGGACGGTGCCGGCGTGATGCGTGGCCCCTGTGGGGATGATTCGATCGTGTCGAACCGGCTCAACGCGGCACATCGAGGAACATGTCCCCCTGAAAGGGTCATTGGTTCTACAAGAAATCCCCCGCTTAGGTCTGCATTTGGTAAAGAACCCTCGCCATCCAGCCTCGATGGTGTAAAGAGCCATCTCGCCGCGCGCCTCATCGTTTGGCCCCTCCGCAGCCCCAGGCCGCGCCACGCGCGCCAGCCCCAGCCCGTGCCAAGCCCGCCGGCCGCGCCCGTGCCAGGCACGCGGCATACAAAGCGACTGCCCGCTCGCTGGTGGGCGAACGGGCAGTCTGTGTGCCAGGCGGTCGTGACGCCGGGCAGTCTGTGGGCACACGGGGTGCCGGGCTGGTGTCGTGCTAGCTGAGGTCCCTCAGCGGCATGTAGGCCGTGTTGATGCAGCCCGAGGCCTTGCCCACCTTGTAGAGGCCGGCGCGGTCACCGGAGTAGAACAGCGTGGGCGAGGTCGTGCGGATGGAGGGGTACATCTGCTGACGGGTGTCACTGACGTGCTGGAGCCCGACGGCGTGGCCGAGCTCGTGGGCGAGCAGGTTGCTGCGCCGAAGTCCGGTGCCGGTGCCGCCCTTGGTCTGCTGGAGCATCTGCGGGGTGTCGATGACCACGAACCCGCGCTGTGCCGCGACCGTGTAGGAGGTCTTGCCACTGACCGTGCGGGAGACGTAGCCGTAGTAGAGGCCGCCCTGGCCGAGCGTGGAGCCCGCGAGCGAGTAGGTGGTCCTGGACGGTGTGGTGAAGGCGATGACGATCTCGGCGGACTGCGAGGCCATCGAGCCGACCTTGGGGACCTCGGTGGTCGTCCCCTTGTAGCTGAAGACGAAGGAGGTGCTCGCGGCGACCTTCGACACGGCGAGCTTGGTGTCGGACAGCACGCTCCAGCGCAGCGAGCTCGGCACCGCCGACAGGTTGACCTTGTAGGTGATCGCCTGCTGGCAGCCGTTCCAGCGGACGACCCGCTTCGACCCGTCCGGCAACGACGCGTACGTCAGGTGGTAGGTCGCGATAGCACCGTCGGCGGTCTGCGGCGCCGCAGCGACCACGCCCGCGACCACGGCGGCCGGGGCGAGGACGACGCCGAGAACGGCGATGGGCTTGCGCATGGGTCCTCCGAACGAGTGCCACCGGGCGCGACACTGCGGGCCTGAACCTAGGAGCGCACGTCATTCGGTGGAGGCGGAAACGGTGCGACCTCATCCATTTGGATGAGGCTGACCTAGCCAGACGGCGGTGACGTGCGGCCTCGAGGCGTAACGAACGTCACCGGACAGGTGCGATGCGCGTCAACCGATGGGCGTCGGCGTCAGCGGGAGGCCGACAGCGGAGGAGCAGCGGGCCGCGTCGAGCGCCTGACCAGCGCTTCCGAAGAGCTCGGCCGCCTCGGCGAGCAGGCTGAGGGCGTCGCGGGTGTCGCCCCGAGCCGCGGCCAGGTGGGCCTTCGCCTCCCTCACGGCGGCCGGCCAGGCGGTGCCCTCCCACTTCGCAGCCGACAGCTCCGCCGCCGCGAGGTGACGTTCGGCAGCGGGGAGGTCACCCGCGTCCGCGCAGGCGATGGTGGCCGGGATCTCGAACGTCACGGTGCAGAACGGACAGAAGTCGGAGTCACCCATGCTGTCCTCGGCCCGCTCGACCACGATGCGTGCGGCCACGGGGTCGGGGGCGGCGAGCACCATCGCCCCGTGGATGCGCTGCAACAGGTGCGAGCCGATCACCGACCACCGGGCCAGCGGCAGGGCCTGGTTGAGCAGGCGGGTGGCCTCGGGGCGGTTCCCCTGCGCCAGCCGCACCTCCGCCAGTCGCTGGAGGGCGTGCGCCTCCCCCGCCGGGGCATCGGCGTCGCGGTGGAGGTCGACGGCCTCCTCCAGCTCGCGCTCGGCGAGGTCGAGGTCACCCATCAGCAGCGCCGCCTCCCCGATCAGGGCGGTGGAGAAGGCCACGCCGCGCAGGGCGCCGAACTGCTGCGACCGGCGCTGGAGCCCCCGGGCCAGCTCGATGACCTCGGCGTAGGGAATCCCTCCGTAGAGGAGGTACTCGGCGACACAGAGGTGCGCGTCGAAAAGGGCGGTGGTCAGGCCGGTGTCCGACAGGGTGCGCCGCAGCTCGATGCGGAAGCGCTCGAACCACTCGCCGCGCTGGTGGGCGATGAGACCCTGCAGCGCGACGAGGTCGACGTAGCGCCAGGGGTCCTTGGGCGTGAGGAGGGACTCGCGAGCCTCGACGGCCAGGTCCCACGCGCCGTCGATGTCGCCGCTGAAGTAGGCCAGGTTGCCCCTGGCCAGCAGGATGGGTCCGTCGGCGTCGTCGCCCAGCAGCTCCAGCCCGGCGAGCGACGAGCGGGCGGTGTCGAAGTCGCTGGCAAAGCAGGCCGCGCGGGCCAGTCGCGCGCGCACCAGCCGGTGCTCGACCCCGGTGGTCAGCGGCACCGCGGCGCGATAGCTGGCGACCGAGGCCGGGTCCCCGAGGGCCGTGAGCAGGTCGCCGCGGCGAGCCATCAGGTGGCCGAGCATCTCGCCCGTGGCGTACTCCCGGACGCCTTCGACAAGGTTGAGCCCGTCACGGTAGGCGCCCAGTGCTCCTGCGGTCTCGACAGCCGGGAGCACGTAGGGGATGGCCTGTCGTGGCTGACCGGCAGCGAGGTACTGGTGGGCGATCCGGGCGGGGGGTGCCCCGAGACGAGCCAGCTCTCGGGCCACCTCCACGCGGGCTGCGCTCTGCGCGGCTGGCGCCATGGCGTCAAGGACCGCCTCACGCACCAGCGCGTGCCGGAACTGGTACCCGGTCTCGGACCACTCGATCACCAGGCTGGCCTGGGCGGTCTCGAGGTGCTGGTAGGCCCGGGCCTCGTCGTCGCCCGCCACCGCCAGGAACTCGTCCGTGGTGAAGGACAAGCCGAGCAGCGCGGCCCGCTGCAGGGCCCGCAGGGCGTCAGGCGGCAGGCTCGCGATCGCTGCCGGTTCGCGACCGGTGGCCGCGGCCGAGCCGAGCTCGAGGGCGGTGAACGGAAGGCCGCCGCTGACGGCCCAGATCTGTTGCTGGGTGGCCTCGTCGAGCTCGGGGAAGCGTTCGTGGAGCAGGCGCAGGGTGGCCGACTCGGGGAGGGGCGCGATCTCGATCCGCGAGCCGATCCCCCGGGCGACCAGGCTGGAGTGGACCTCCTCGAGTGCCGCGTTGTGGGCGGAGCGGTGCGCCAGCACCACCAGCACCTGGTCGGTGACGGCGCAGCGCGCGAGGTAGTGCAGGAGGCGCAGCGACGCCTCGTCGGCCTCGTGGATGTCGTCGACGACGAGCAGCAGCCCGCGACCCGCCGCGCCGAGCCGCAGCAGCTCGGCCGCCGCCACGAAGAGTCGCTGGTGGGCGCTCTCCCCCGACCACTTCACCTGACTCTCCGACAGCGCCCGGTCGAGCTCCTCGCGGTACCGGTCGTCGAGCCCGTCCAGCAGCGCCGGGTGCCTGCGGCAGAGGTCGCCCAGCGCCTCGAGCACCGGGGCGTAGGGCCACGGGCCCTCCACAGCCGAAGCCGTGCCGCGAGCGGTGCGCCAGCCCGCCCTCCGGGCCAGGGTCTCCGAGAGGTCGAGCACGCTGGACTTGCCCACGCCGGGTGGTCCGGTGACCAGGATCGCGCCGCCGCGGCCTCCCTGGGCAGTGGTCAGCCGTTCGCGCAGGAGGTCACCCACCGCGCGCCGTCCGACGAGACGGCGCTGCTCGCCGCCAGCGGGAGGTGTCTTGTATGCCGCCGCGTCCCCAGCCGCGCCGTCGGCGCCGGCAGCCAGCTCGGCGCGCAGCGACTCCGCCTCGACCCCGGGGGCGGTGCCGAGCTCTCGACGCAACGTCAGCTCGAGTCGCTCGAGCTGGCGCATGGCTGCCCTGAGGTCACCCCGGTCGGCGTGCGAGCGAGCCAGCGCGAGGTGGGCCTGTTCGTCGGCGGGATCGGCGTCCAGCAGCTCCTCCCAGCGCCCTGTCAGGCGCAGCAGCTCGCGGTGCAGCTGCTCCAGGGACTCGCGGTGGTCCTGTGCCCAGGGCTCGTACACGTCGTCGGGCAGCAGGATCCCGGTGTAGAGGTCCAGCGCCGCCGCGGCAGCCTCCGCGTTCCGTCCGGCGAGCGCGGCTTCGGCAGTCCTCCGGAACTCGACGGCGTCGACGGTGATGTCGCCGTCCGGCAGGAGCTCGACGAAGTCGTGGTGCAGCACCACTCCCCCTCCGGCAGCCTCGCCCAGCGCCCGCCGTGCGTAGTGCGCGGCCTGGTGCAGCCGGGGACCAGCGAGGTCTGCCGGTAGGTCCGGCCAGACGGCGTCGATGACCTGTTCGCGGTGCAGCCGCCGTCCCTTGGCCAGGGCAAGCACCTTGACGAGCGTGCTGGCATTGCGGCGGCCCCACTGCTGGTCGGTGACCACGGAGCCGTCGACGAGTACCGAGAACCCTCCGAGGAGGCTGATGCGCGCATCCATGGCTTGTGCCGATCTCAAGGAGATGGCCTTCAACGCTAGCGACCCGCGCCGGGCATGTCAGCCAACACAAGTGCGCTCATATCGGTGGCAACCGGGCGGGGTGGTCGCGGGGGCAGCGACTGGAGCAGGCTGACCTCGTCGCTCATGGCGGAGCTCACCTCGCGCAGCAGCTGCTGGATCTCGCCGGCTCCCCAGTCGTACCCGGCGATGCGGTCGCTCACCTCGAACAGCTGCAGCGACAGTGCGTCGCGCCTCGCCTGGTACCCGGCGAGCGCGATCGCCTCGGGCTGGTTGCCAGCCCACGTCGAGAGCAGGGCGTCGGCCAGCAGCTCCGCGTCGCGCAGGGCGTCGGTCATCCCGTGGGTGGTGATGGGGTCGCGGAAGTAGCCGGCGTCGCCGACCAGGGCCCAGCCGGCACCGTGCGACCCGCGGATGTGGCCCTGCTGACCGGACCAGCCGTGCAGCCGACCGTCCCGCGTCGCGGCCCGCAAGCGATTGCGCAGTCGCGGCGCCGCCGTGTCGAACAGCTCGGTGAAGGCTGCGTCCTGACCACTTCGGCGCACGTGGCGCAGTCGTTCCGGGGAGGTGCCGACGAAGACGCAGGTCTGCCCGTCGTTGGTCGGGATGAGCCCCGCCGCGGTCCCGCCGCCGTAGGCCCACTCGTACCCCTCCGTCGGCATCCCGTCGAAGTAGCCGTAGAGCACCGCTCCGCGTGCCCGCGAGCGCCGCTCGAAGGGCGCGTCCACGGCGGTCGCGACCGTGGACCTGATCCCGTCCGCACCGATCGTCATCTTCCCGTATGCCGTGAACGTGCCGTTCGCGGCGTCGACGCCGCGCACCCCCGTCACCCGCCCACCGGAGTCGGTGAGCACCTCCGTCACGGTGACCCCGTGCCATACCTCGGCTCCTGCCTGCGCCGCAGCGTCGACGAGGATCCGGTCGAGGACCTGGCGGCGCGGGGCATAGAGGGCGGTCACGCCCTGAGTGGCGCGGATCGAGATCCGGACGGGGGCGGATTCCGGATAGTGGAAGAGCGTGCGGGTCACCGGGGGCGTTCCCGCCGCGACGACCTCGTCGAGCAGGCCCCACCTGGACAGCTGCAGGACGCCGGCCCGCATGAGGCCGTGCGTCGACAGGGTGTCGGAGCCGTAGGGGCTTCGTTCGAGGAGCAGCACCTTCGCCCCCGCCCTGGCGAGCAGGAGTGCGGTCGAGGCGCCCGCGACGCGGGCGCCCACGACCACGGCGTCGTAGGTCTTCACGACGCCCACCCCTCGAGCCGCTCGTCGAGGGCTTCGGGCCCGTCGGCGGAGCTTGCCGTTGCACCGACGAGGTCGCCCACCACCAGGGCGGCGTCGTGCCTCGCGCCGTCGACCATGCCCGAGTCGCGCCGGTGCTGGAACCGCTGCCCGACGACGTAGACGCCCGGAGCCTCGGTGCGGCCGCGGTCCTGACGGATCGAGCCGTCCTGGGCGGTGATGGGCAGCTTCAGCCAGGGGTGGCTCTGCGAGTAGCCCGTGGCGAGCAGCACGGTGCCGATCCCTTCAGCAGTGAGGTCGAGAGATGTCGGATTGCCTTGCAGCGCAACGGTTCGTGGACGCTCGGCCGGCCAGACCTCGCTGACTAGGCCGCTGTCCTCGATGTGCCGGTCGACGACGTCGAGGAACCGGTGCATCCGGTTGTCCGCCCTCCCGACCGAGTCGCGCAGGTCGTCGGCGAAGCCCACCCGCTGCCCCTGCGCCTCCACGAGGTGACCAGCGAGCCGGACTCCTCGGGCCTGCAGGGTGCCCAGGTCGAGGTCGCGGGGGCCACTCTGGTGACCCCGGCGCCCGACGAGCTGCATCGACGGCTCGCTTCGCGCGGCGTCGGGGTCCGCGACCTCGTCGATCGTGCGCGCGGTGCGACCGGTGCGCTCCAGCCACCAGTAGATGTCCATGCCGCGGTAGCGGCGCGGCATGCGGGTGTGCCGGCCCACGGCCACCACGACCTCGCGGCCGGCAGCCGCCAGCTCGTCGGCGATCTGGACGCCGGAAGCAGAGGCCCCCACGACCAGCACTCCGCCACTCGGGAGCTGGCGGGGGTTGCGGTAGTCGGACGCGGTGGTGAGGTGGACGCCCGCGTCCAGGCCCTCCACCGCGCCGGGGACGCGCGGTTGCCCGCCGGGCCCGGTCGCCACCACCACGTGACGAGCCTGCCAGGTCGCGGAGTCGGTGACGACGCGATAGCCCTCGCCCGCGGCGCTCACCTCAACCACGCGCACACCGGACAGGACCGGCGCACCGAAGCTCGCGGCATACCTCTCGAGGTAGCGGACGAACTGGGAGGCGCTCATGAAACCGTCGGAGTCGGGGCCGACGTGGACCCACCCGGGGAGGCGGGCCATCCAGTTCGGGGTGAGCAGGTGCAGGGAGTCCCAGCGGGCGCTGCGCCAGCTCTCGGCGACGCGGCCACGGTCGAGGACGACGTGGTCGCGCCCTTCCAGGGCGAGCAGGCGGCTGACGGCGAGACCTGCGTGACCGGCTCCGATCACGACGGTGTCGATGGCGGGCATGGTGGTGCTCCTTCTGGTCGCGCCCCGGGCCGGGATCGCCGGCCCGGGGGCGAACCCGGGGTCGAACGCTTCAGCCGGTCACGACGGAGACGGTGACGGGCGTGGGGTTGGTGAGGACGTCGTAGACGGCGGAGCGGCGGCGCGACTGCTCGACGATGCCCCGCAGCGTCTCGTCGTCGGCGTCACCCTCGATGTGGAACGTGACGCGGATGCCCTGGTAGCCGTTGCGGACCGAGCCGTCGGACAGCCCCAGGATGCCGAGCAGGTCGATGTCGCCCTCCACGGTCGAGCTGACCTTGGTGAGGGCCACTCCCCTGGCGGCGGCGATGTTGGCGATCCCCGCCGTGAGGCAGCCCGCGAGCGCGTGGAGGAGGTACTCCACGGGGGTCGGGGCGTTGTCGGTGCCGGTGAGAACGACGGGGTGGTCGGCGTCGAGGACGGTTTCGGTCTTGTGCGTCAGCTCCTGGCCGGCGCCGTAGAAGCCGTGGATCCGCGACTGGCTGTGGGCGCCGGACAGCCAGGTGTTCTCGGCGCGGAACTGGAACGTCGCGATGTCGTTCTGCCCCTTGATCGCGTCGAGGGTGGCGAAAAGCGTTGCCACGTCGACGCCGTTGAGCGGTGCCCGCGTTGCGTATGCCGTGTTGCTCATGGTGGTTCTCTCCTCCGGTGGGCCCTTCGGCGGGCCCGTTTGTTGATGAGGAGAGACGGTAGGAACGGCACCTTCCCGAGACCTTCCGGCGGCCTTGGCTTTGGCGTGGGCTGGGCGCAAGGTTGCGGAAGGTCGGGGGAAGCCCGCGGGGTGACTCTCCTTGGCACCCAACCAAGGAGATGACATGTCTGAGCTGACAACGCTTCTGCTCGAAGAGCACCGCCGGGCGGCCAAGGAGGCCTACCGGCCGGCGCGGGCGATGGCCTACGAGCTGGCGCTCGCGAAACGGCTCGAGGGCCGTTCGCACTGGTGGTCCCGGTGGTCGACCCGCCTGTGGTCCGGCTGGCCGACGCGCGGGGTGACCACGCGCCGGTCCGCGGCACGAGGCGCGAGCATGACGCCGTGTGACGCCGGCTGATGCGTCCTCACGCAAGAGATCGGCTCCCGGGCAGGTGCCCGGGAGCCGATCTGTCGGTTGTTGTTGTTGCCGTTGCGGTTGCTGTTGCGTCTCGGTCAGTCTCAGCCGACGGCGGTCACCACGAAGCTCACGAAGTGGTTGTCGCTGCCGTCGGCGCTCCGCACGTCGAGCCGGACACTGCCGTCACCGGTCAGCGGCCCGCAGAGGTTCTGGTCGATGATCATCGGACCGCCGGGCACCAGCGCCTGGACCATGGGGATCGGGCACACGTTGCCGACGCCGGAGCCCGTGGGGAACGTCCCCGCTGGGATGTGGATCTGCCACGAGCCCGTGCCCACGTGGGTCACCGTGAAGGCAGCCGTGCCCGACCAGATGGCGAGGCTGGCGCCCTGGAACTCCCCGGCGAAAGTCTTGGGCGCGTCCTTGCCGGCGGGCCCCTGCGGACCGGTTGCGCCCGTCGCGCCTGTTGCGCCGGTCGCGCCGGTCGCGCCGGTCGCGCCGGTCGCGCCGGTCGCGCCCTGCGGGCCGACGGGTCCGGTCTGGTTCCAGGCGAGGGTCTTCTCGGGGTTGCGGCACGTGGTGCCGGCTGCGACGACCCGGAGGTTGCCGTTGGTCTTGTTGTAGCAAGCGTGGATGACTCCGTCGGAACCCGGGATGAGGCCGGCGGCATAGGCCGTTCCTCCAGAAACTCCCAGGCCGACAACAGCGGCGACAGCGATGAGGGCAGTCCGTTTGGTGATGCGCATAACGATCCCTTTCCGTGGCAGGACATGACGAAGGCACGATGGAGCGAGGGCCCGGCACACGCGCCCTGCTCGGAAATGGATCGGTGTCGGCACCCCCGCCCGATCCTTCGACGCTCTCCAGCATGATCCGGCGCCCTGCGAGTGCGTGCCTTATTTGTCGTTTCTTGACGTTCGACTGTGACTGGTGATTCTTCAGGCGTCAACCGCGCCGTTTGTCACTGATATTCGTGACCCAGCTGCGACGCCCTCGAGCTACGTCAGAAGTAGTTCGTCGAGGAGTTCAGCGATGACCCACGCCCCGTCGGTGGTGTTGGACACCACGGTCAAGGTCGTGGCTGCGGAGGGGTCGTGAATGCTGCGAAACCCGACACCGGCATCGCAGCCGTCGAGAAAGACCACGTCCCGGTCGGCGTGGAGCCAGAAGCCGAGGCCATAGCGGCGGGCCTCCGCTGGCGCGTCACTGCGTGACCGCACCATCTCCTGCACCCACGGCATGGGGACGATGCGGCCTTCGAACAAGGCGACCCAGAACCGGTGGAGGTCCTCGACCGTGGAGTAGGCGCCCCCATCGCCGCTGCCCAGGACCGGCAGGTGCAGCACGTTGGTGCGCAGCCCGTCGACCGCCAGGTAACCGCGGGCCACCCCGGCCGGCAGCTCATCACTGCGCAGGTATGCCGTGTTGCTCATGGTGGCGGGTCCGCACACCTTCTCGGTCACCAGGGTGTGGAAGGGCGTTCCGGTCAATCGCTCCACCATGAGCGCAAGGACGACGTAGCCGCTGTTGTTGTAGGAGAACCGGTCGCCGGGGGCGAACTTCGACGGGAATCCCTGCAGTGCGGCGACGTACTCTTCCGTGGTCGCCAGCTGGTGGACCGGCACACGCATGACGTAGTCGGTCGGGTCGAACCCAGCCTCCTCGTCGATGTAGTCCCCGATGCCGGACCGGTGCGCGAGGAGGTGTTCGACGGTCACCCGCTCGTCGATCTCGGGCAGGCTGTCGCCGAGGATCGACCGAGCCGAGGTGCTCAACGACAGACGGCCCTCGTTGATGAGCGCAACGACGGTCAGCGCAGTGAAGGCCTTGCAGCCGCTGGCGAGGCCGAACTGGGTGGTGACGGTGTTGGGCGCCCGGAAGGCGCGCTCGGCGAAGCCGAAGGCCTGGGCGACCTCGGTCTGCCCACCACGATCCACGCGGACCACGCCCGAGAACCCGAGCTCAGCCGCCCGCCGGGCGAGTGCCTCCGCAAGCTGCTCCACGACCTGAACGTAGTGGACGGCCTGACTCCCCGGACCTTGAACATGGGGAGCGACACCGCGTCAGATTGCCCTGTTCCCGCGCTCACCTTCAGGTCGGCTAACCTTCCTCACACATGGCGTACCGGTAGCAGGGTTCCAGCGAGCCTCACAGCGAGGGTTTCAGCCATGCCCCGCCCTCGTAGCTCAGGGGATAGAGCACCGCTCTCCTAAAGCGGGTGTCGGCAGTTCGAATCTGCCCGAGGGCACCACCACGTTTTCGCAGGTCAGAGGCCCTTTTCATGCCTCGCCGTCGCTCTCCGACTCTGACGATTTCGGCCCCTGGGTGCCCATTGGGTTCCCAAGAGCCTTATTGACCCGGTCCAGGGCTGCGCGGTCCGCGTCGGTCCCCATCAGGTGTCCGTACGTGTCCAGGGTCAGCTTCGCCGTCGAGTGGCCGAGCCAGGACGACACTGTCTTGATGTCCACACCTGCTGCGATCCACAGGGATGCGGCCGTGTGTCGCAGGTCGTGTGGACGCCTCCCGAGGCCCGTCGTGTTCCAGTGGATTTGCCGCCGCCAGTTCTGGGCGTGGAGGTACCCACCTTCGGGAGCGGGGAAGAGCAAGTCGTTCGGCTGCTTGTCCTGCGCGGCCTTCATCACCACTGGTAGGACCAGCTCAGACAACGGCACCATCCGGGATCGGCCGCTCTTGGTCGTGGACCGTTCGATGACCGCACCCGTCAGGCCGGACTGCGGGATTGATCGCTTGACCACGATCCCGGGATAGGGAACCGACACCACGTCTCGGACTCGGAGCCCCCGCAGCTCACCGAACCGGAGGCCGGTCAGAGCCAGGACCAGGGTGATGTCGGCACCGCCGGGCGACAGCTTGGCCTGAGTGTCGACCACATCAAGAAGTGCAGCGACCGTGAAGGGGTCCACCTCAACCACCTTCCCCGTCCTCGAGTCGGGGTGCGGCAGGGGCACGAGTTCCGCGGGCGACACCTGCAACCGACGCGTCTTTACGGCATACCTGAACAGACCCCGCAGGGTGGTCCGGACCCGTGCTGCGGTCCGCACGGATCTCGACACCGCCAGGTCGACGAGGAACCGCTCGACCAGGGGCGCTGTGACTGACGAGATGGGGAGCTTCCCAAAGGCCGGCACGATGTGGACCCGCAGAGCGCTCTCGTCCGACTCCCAGGCCCGCACCGACACCTGTCCCTTCCGCGCCTCCCGAAACTCGTCGGCCAGCTCGCGCACCGTGATCCGACCCGCAGCGGGAGCGACGAACTCCCCCGAGTGCAGGAGCCGCTTCTGCTCGATCTCCCACCTCACCGCGTCCCCGCGTCGGTCGAAGGTCCGGTCAGCCACCACTCGGCTGCGGTACTTCACCTGCACGCGCCACTTTCCGTTGGGGCGCTTGATGATCACGCTGGTTCCTTCTGCGACTCCAACCACGCTAGGAGGTCCTTCGGCGTCCAGAAGCAGCGCTTGCCGATCCTGATCGCCGGAGCGAACCGCCCGTGGTACCGCAAATGGTTCAACGTTCCCACGCTGATGTGGCACCACTTCGCCGCCTCGTCCGGAGACAGCAGCACTGGAGCCTGCACTTCGTCGACTTCCCTACTCATGACCTTCACCCCTTGGTTGATTTTCCCTGTGATTACTACTGATTCGCACGCTTCGCCTCGGCCCTGTGTTGCGCGTACTCGCGCGCCCTGGTCGCAGCTGCCCGGGCGAGTGCGACGTCACCTTCCGTGTCCCACCCGGTCCCGGCGAAGGACCAGGACCCGACCACGAGCGTGGTTTCGTCTTCGTCGTCGGCGAGCAGCTGGGCTTCCATCGACGCGAGGTCGACGGGTATGCCGGTGCGTTGCGCGTCTGCGATGAGGACTTGCGCGCGGCGACGGGCATGGCGCAAGGCACCGAGGGTGACGGAGTAGCGACGCGACTTGGTCGCGAAGTGGCCGCGGAACCCCAGGGCGGTATGCCACTTACCCAGCAGCCCGTACGGCAGCTCTTTCAGGTCACATGGCATCTGGTCGGCGACCCATTCGTCCTCGACGAGGGTGGCGAACTCGACCGCCACCGCTTGGATCCGGGACAGGTGCGGGTTCGACTGGTCACCGGTGGTGGTGTCGGTCGCGGACTTGGTCGAGTACTTCGCGAGATACCCGGCGACCTGCTCGGCGTTCAAGGGTCCGTTCGGGTCGTCGGTGCGGTGGCCGACCTTCACCGGGCGGGAGTCGACCTGGGCACCGAATGCCAGCACCCTGGGCACATCGCCGTCGAACACGGGTGGGGCGCTAAACCGGACCGATCGCACGGCTTCCTCGACGACCTCGGCGAGCAGTTGCGCGGCGACCCCGTCAGGTGCGGGCGCGAACGCGTCGTCGGTCTTGGGCCCGTCCAGGCGGACCAGGGCATGGAAGTGGATCAGCCCACGGCGCTGGTACTCGGCCACCTTGGAGTACTGCACGCACGCGACGCGCTTTAGTCGGGATTCCCTAACCCCGAGGCGGTGCGCCAGCGCGCGCTTGATCGCGATGTTGAACCGGCGCCACAGCTCGGGAGCCCACCACTGCCACACGACGTGAGAGGCGTAGTCGTAGCACTCCCAACACAGCGGCTGCCCCAGCAGCTCGTCCCCGTCCTCGTGCCTCAGGTGGCAGGTGGTGGGTCTGCCGTGCTCGCACCGCTTCGCCTTCGAATGAGGGCGGCACCTACGACCGTTGTCACGCATGCCGTGGACATGCCCGAACGAGGGCGCGGTGACGGTGGCGAACACCAGTGGGTTCTCCCCCACCCGTTCCGGGACGCCCTTGCCGCCCGCAACCCCCGCCTTGATCAGGTGGAACATGTCGGCCGCATAGATCCGCGAACACGACGGGCAATCAGAGGCGCGACGGTTGCCACACCGAATCAACGTGGTACCCAGCGGTTCGGCGTCGGACGAGTACGTCGACAGCACCTCCCCTGTGCTGGCGTCGACGCGCATCGACGATCCGGTGAGGTGGATCGGGTTGGTGCACGACCCAACCCGGGCGACCGCGTTCGACCAGTCCTCGAAGTCCGGCGACAGCAACCGCGCCATCACCTGAGCCGCCACTCGGGGCGAGGCCAGGTCGAGATCCAGCCCAGCTTCGTCCCCGAACCCCGCAAAGGGCTCAGGCCTCGTGGTACCTGCGGCGATGACAGTCATGGGTCAGGCCACCTGCGACCCGTCACGGTTGCGCGGCTTGCGCGGGGTGCGGGGCTTCCTCGGCTTCGGCCCTGCGTCCCGCGAAGAGACGCGGGTGGGCTCGGGTGCGGCGGCTGACGACCCAGGGTCGAAGTTGTCGAGGGGATCAACCGGCTTCGGCGCGCGTGGCGCGGTCAGGGCCGGTGAGGCGGTAACCGATCCGGCGAGGGCGGCAATGTCGTCGTCGGTCAGGTACGAGGCGCGGACCCTGCGGATGGCGCGGGTGCCCTCGACCCGGACGAACGCCACCCCTGGGGTCTGCTCGTTGATGTGGTCGGCGGTGGCGCCCATGTCTCTTGCGCCTTCGCCGAGGACCATGTCGACCTGTATCGGGTTGTCCAGGCGCATCGCAACCCGGGTGGGGAACAGGTCACGCCATCCAACGACGTCCTTGCCGGGGTCCTGCACGGCTGCCACGACGGTGATCCCGGCCGCGCGGCCCTTGGTCAGCAACAGCCCGAGCGCCTTGTCGATCCGGCGCACCACGTCCCGTTCGGCAAACGCGGTCAGGGTGGCGAGCTCGTCGATCACGGCCAGCAGGTGGGGCGAGTCTGGGGAGGGCTGGTGCTTGCGGATCCCCAGGTGGGCCAGTCGCTTGGCGCGCTGGTCCATCACGGCCACGAGGTCTTCGAGCAGGTCGCACATTGTCTCGGGGGTGCCGTCCTCGAACCGGGAGAACAGCCGTTGGCCGGGCCGTAGTTCCATGCCGCCCTTGGGATCGATCGCCCACACCTGCACCCACCCCGCATTGATAGCGGGTGCGAGTCCGCGCAGCAGCGACCACAGGATGGAGCCCTTGCCGGCACCAGTGGCCCCCGCGATCAGGACATGCGTCTGCCAGAGGGAGAACCGCCACTCGGTGCCGTCCTCGTGCCGCCCGACCGGGACCCCCGCAAGGTTCACCTCCGGTTCGGACCCGACCGGTAGCGGGCCAATCGTGGTGGCGAGGACGTCGGTGCGGTGCAGCTCGATCCACACCGACCCCGGCCCCGACGCGCTCACTCGGGCTTCGCGGACCCCAAACGCGACAGCCAGCGCGTCGGCCTTGCGGGCGTAGTCCTCGAGGGTGAGCCCGGTCGGGATCACCACCCGAAGCCGCACGATCCCGGCCGGGGTGACCCGCACGTCCCCCAGACCCCCGTACACCCAAGGCTTCCTTGCCCCGGTGTGGTCGTGCACGACGAGACCGACGCGTGGGGCGATACGTCGCCATTTGCCCGGGTATGTCATCGAAAGCCACACTCGAGTCAGGCGTGGCCGGACCTGCCCCCTGTAGGACTCCGGCCACGCCACCCGCCACACCACCAGGGCAACCACCAGCGCAACGAGCACGGCCAGGACAGCGACGTGCCCGGCATACCGGTCCAACACCAACAGCGAGCCCGCTGCCGAGGCGACCCGGGGGCGTCGGATCGCGAACCGCACAAGCCGGAACACCGACCGCACCACCAGCAGCACAAGCCGGACGACGGCCTCAATCATCATCGGCACTGGCTCGTCGCTGCCGAACATCGGACCCCTGGGCGCACTCATCACAGATCCCCCCGCCTCAGGCTGACCGGCGTGCGTCCGCCGCGACCGTCATCACCCGGGACTGGGCCGCACCAAGGGCGGAGTACGCCCGGTGCATTCCCCGGCGGACCTCGTCGTCCGGGGCGTTGACGAACTCCCGGACCAGCTTCGCCAACTCGGTGCGGACCCCGTCTACCCGGGCGACCTCATGGGTCAGCACCGCTGGAAGGTCCTTCACCTCGATGTCGAACGCGTCAGCCCACTGCACCGCCTCCACAGGGCGCATCACGCCGCACCCTTCTCAGCCGGCCCTTGCGCCTTGCCCGCGGTCGACCCGTTCGGCTTGGCACCGGGGGCGTGCATCCCGTCCGCGCGCAGCGACCAGCCGATCTTCGGCCGCTTGCCACGGTCGTCGATCCACGCCGTCACCGTCAGGTTCTCGAACTCCACCGGCCGCAGCTTCTGACCCTCCACCTTCGACGGAGGCACCGGCTGGACATCGGCGGCGATCTTCACCGTCACCTCGCCTTGGTTCTTCGGGGCCTCCTCGTCGTAGTCGACGATCCGCACCTCCCAGACACGCAGCCCGGACTCCTTGTCCCGGACCTGCACGTCCCCCGGCTCCCGGCCCTCGGCCTTAGCGGCCTGGATCAGATCGAAGTCCTCCACCGCCGTGACCGACCCTCGCATCCCGACACCCTCGGGAAAGATGTCCTCGAACCGGACCCTCATCCTCTGCTGAATAGCCATGACACTCCCTCTCGTAGTGGAACCACTTAGAGGTGGTTCTATTGAGGAACGTACCATATGCCCGTTTTTAGAACCGGTTCTATTTGCGAACTTTTTACTCTGGGTCGATTAGCAGTAGCGTTATGGCAGGTCAGAGCGCGGATGGGAGGCGCCGGATGGGCGTGGGCTATCGAGAGCTCGCGGCGCAGTTGCGCGGCGAGATCGAGCGGGGCGACTACAGCCCCGGGTCCACGCTGCCCAAGCAGGACGACCTGGCAGCCGAGTTCGGGGTCAACGTCAAGACCATCCGCAACGCCGTTGCCCTCCTCGAGGCCGAGGGTCTGGTGACCCCGGTTCGACGACGAGGGACCGTCGTTCGCGAACGACCACCTATGCGGCGGCTTGGGGCCGAGCGGTACTCCAAGAGCAAGTGGAAGTTCGGCGACAGCGTCGCGTTTATCGCCGACCGTGAGGCATCCGGACAGCCGTGGCAGCGCACCGATCAGACCCAGACCGTCGAGTTGGTCAGCCCGCCCCCGCGAGCCGTCGAAGTGCTCGGCATCGAGCCCGACAGCCGGGTCTACGCACGAGCCCGCATCGTGAAGCAAGAGGGCCGGCCAACCCACACGCTCACGAGCTACTACCGGCCTCAGGACGTCGAAGGCACTCCCCTGGTCGACGCGACGCCAGGACCGGCTGGTCGTGGCGGTGGCTTCGCCGTCCTCACCCTCCAGGGCCTTGAGCCCCATGAGGTCACCGAGACCTTCCATGCCCGGATGCCGACGCCGGACGAGATGTCGACACTGGAGCTCCCAGCCGGAGAGCCGGTCATGATCCTTGAGCGGATCACCCGGACCAATGAGGGGTATGCCGTGGAGTACGCGACCGGCGTTCATGCGGCTTCGCGCTTCTCGTGGAGCTACACCTACGACATGCCCGACTGAGGGGGCTGACTTGAGCGTGATGGACGATGCCCAGATCCTCTGGGACTACCACCAGATGCACCACGAGCCGCGGAACACAGATATCGCCATCGGTCTCGGCAGCCACGACATCGGTGTCGCCGAACACACCGCAGACCTCTACCGCCAAGGCCGATTCCCGCTGATCGTCTTCACCGGAGCCAACGCACCAACGACCGTCGACACCTTCCCCCGAGGTGAAGCCGTGCATTACGCCGAACGGGCAGAAGGGCTCGGAGTGCCGGACACGGCGATCGTCCTCGAGAAACACGCACGCAACACCAGCGAGAACTTCACCCTCACGCGCGCTCTGCTAGACCGCGAAGGCATCCGCGCTACGAGCGCGACCATCATCAGCCGGCCCTACCAACAGCGTCGGGCATACGCGACGTGTCAGAAACTATGGCCCGAGCTCGACGTCGTCTGCTCCTCTCGCCCGCAGTCTCTGAGTGACTACATCGCCTCCATCGGCGATCGGCACAAGGTCCTCAACATGCTCGTCGGCGACACCCAGCGCATCTGGGTCTACGCCGATCGAGGTTTCGCGACGGAGCAAGACGTGACCGCCGATGTCATGAACGCCTATGAGCGCCTCGTCGCAGGTGGCTACACCCAACGTCTTGTCGATCTGGGCCCATCGTGAGTGACCTTTCCGAGCACCCAGATTGCGCTGTTGCAGACTCTGGTCACACCGGTGCCCTGACAGCCAGCGCAAGTCCGATGGCCCTGAGGGACGCCTCAGAGAGGAGTCCGGGCAAACCAACACCCCAACAAGTTCATAAAACCGGCGTAACGGTCAGTTGGCGTCGGTACAGTCCAGTGACCGTCTGAGCAGCCGAGCTCCGGTCGTCAGTTGTGCATGATTTGGTCGAAGAGGAGATGACGCGATGTCCCGCGACAACGCGGCTGCCACGCGGAAGGTGCGGCTGCTGATGGCTTGCCGTGCTACGACGTCGGTACCGACCAACTCCCTTGGGCATCGACGGGATGAGATTGCGGCGTGCCGTGGGGCGGAAGCATGAGTCGTCTCACCCTTCCCCAGTTGGAACGCCATCTCTTCGCTGCCGCTGACATCCTGCGCGGGTCGATGGAGGCCTCGGCGTACAAGGAATACATCTTCGGCATGTTGTTCCTGAAGTACGCCTCGGATGAGTTCGAGTCAGCGCAGGCGCGGCTTATCGCCGAGCAGATCGCGAAGGGACGGTCGAAGCCAGAGGCCGAAGCGCGCGCGGAGGCGCCGGCCTTCTATCGCGGCACCTTCTACGTTCCCGAGGAGGCGCGCTGGGCCCAGATCCGTGACCACCTTCACAAGGCCATCGGCGATGGGCTCAACAAGGCTCTCCAGGCGCTGGAGAACCACAACCGTTCGCTCGAAGGCGTGCTGCAGCACATCGACTTCAACCGCAAGGTCGGCCAGTCGAGCATGTCGGACAAGAAGCTGCGCGAGCTGATCCTCCACTTCAACAAGGTGCCGTTGCGCAAATCCGAGTTCGAGTTCCCGGACCTGCTCGGAGCCGCGTACGAGTACCTGATCCGCGACTTTGCCGACTCGGCAGGTAAGAAGGGTGGTGAGTTCTACACCCCGCGTGACGTCGTCCGCCTGATGATTCGGATTGCCGACCCGCAGCCCGGCATGAGCGTTTATGACCCATGCTCAGGCTCCGGCGGCATGCTGATCCTGTCCAACGAATACGTCGAGGAGAACGGCGGGGACCCGCGCGACCTTGCCTTGGCCGGTCAGGAGAAGGACGGCAGCGTCTGGGCCATCTGCAAGATGAACATGCTGCTGCACGGCATTCCGGACGCCGACCTGCGCAACAACGACGACGGCACCCTCGAGGACCCCGTGCACACCTCAGGTGGCGAGCTACAGCGCTTCGACCGAGTCATCACCAACCCGCCATTCTCGCTGAACTACACCCGCGCCGGAATGTCATTTCCCGAGCGCTTCACGTACGGCTTCACGCCCGAGAAGGGCAAGAAGGCCGACCTGATGTTCGTCCAGCACATGTTGGCCGTAACCCGTCACAACGGACTCGTCGCCACTGTGATGCCGCACGGGGTGCTGTTCCGCGGCGGCGAGGAAGGCAAGATTCGCACGGGTCTGCTGACCGACGATATCGTCGAGGCGATCATTGGTCTGGGCCCGCAGCTGTTCTACGGCACCGGCATCCCGGCCTGCATCCTGGTATTGCGACCGAAGGGTTCCAAGCCGGCTGAGCGTAAGAACAAAGTGCTGATCGTCAACGCCGACCGCGAATACCGCGAGGGTCGCGCCCAGAACTACCTGGAGCCCGAGCACATCGAGAAGATCGTCTCGGCGTACCGCTCGTTCAAGGACATTCCCGACTTCGCCCGTGTCGTCAGTCGTGACGAACTCAAGCAAAACGCGGACAACCTCAATATCCGTCGCTACGTCGACACGACCCCGCCGCCAGAGCCGCAGGACGTCCGAGCGCATTTGCGCGGCGGTGTGCCCAAGGCGGAGATCGTGGCGAAGGGCGAACTGTTCAGCTCGCACGGATTCGTTGTCACTCATGTTTTCGCGGAGCGCGACACTGACTACTACGACTTCGACCCGAAGATCGAGACCAAGCGGCAGCTCAAGGAGATGATCGAGTCCGACAGCGGGCTGCTCGCCGCAGAGGCTGCAGTAACCGACGCGATCGAGAAGTGGTGGGTCACGGAGCAGTCTCGCCTAGACGGCCTCGCATCAACAGCGCACCTCGTGCCGCTCCGGCGCGAGTTCCTGACGAGCTTCGCCGAGGCCCTGGCTTCGACGAAAATGCTCGACAGATTCCAGATCGACGGCATCATCGCGTCGTGGTGGGGCAAAGCACTTCCTGACCTCAAGGCCCTGGCCACCCTTGGCTACAAGGGCCTGGTCGATGCCTGGGTATCCATGGTCCTCGACGCCCTCGATGGGGAAAAGGCCAAGATCAACCCTCTCGATCACAAAGTCGCCAAGGCCTTGCTACCCGACTTCCTAGAAGGCCTGGCTGAGATCGAGGCCAACGTCTTCGTATTGGACTCAGCGATCACAGGCGCGACGGCGGGCGAGGACGAGGAGGAAGGCGAAACGGGTGGCGAGGATGCGCTGTCCGAAGCTGATATCAAGCAACTCAAAAAGCAGCTGACGGCCGCGAAGCGAAAGCGCAAGAATGAGCGTGCCGCCTTTGGAAAGAAGCTCGCCGAGGCGGCGGGCGCCCTTGATGAGAGTAGGGCCCTCGCCATCGTTGTTAACGCCTTCCGTAATGACATTCAAGCTGAGGCATTGGACCGTGTCATCCGTCACCGGCGTTTGGTGGTCGATTCCTTCGAGACCTTGTGGGACAAATACGCGGTTACGCTGACCAGGCTCGAAGAGGAGAGAGATGCCGCCGAGCTTCGCCTCGCCGGATTCCTCAAGGAGATTGGTTATGCATGAGCGGCCGCGGATAGGCGATCTGGCCGACAACGTCACGATAAAGGTGGCTGGCCGAGCCAAGAATCGGGACACCTCGTACGTCGGCCTGGAGCACCTGCAGACGGACAATCCGCTGATTCAGGGTTCTGTTCCCTCAGCTGAGTCCATCAGTGTCAACACCGTGTTCCGTCGGGACGACACCTTGTTTGGCAAACTGCGACCGAATCTTCGGAAGGTCGCACGAGCCGATTTCGATGGCTACTGTTCGACTGACATTTTGGTACTGCGCGCAAAGCCCGACGTCGATCCGTCGTTCTTAAATCATGTCCTTCGATCCCCAGACGTGCTGGACTATGCGGCGAACCGAGCATTCGGCACCAAGATGCCGCGGACCTCTTGGGGTGATCTTCGCGACCTCCGCATCTCGGTCCCGCGTGGGGACGAACAGAAGCGAGTGGTGGCCACGCTGGATGAGGTCGATGCGGAGATCCTTACGACTCAACGAATGATCGACAAGCTTGGAATGATCCGCCTTGGACTTGTCGATGACGCCTTGCGTGGCCGCACCCAGGCGAACCGTGCAGAGAAGAACACCATTTGGCGATCTGGGCCGCTTAGTCGTTGGTGCACGCGGATGACCGTGGGAGTCGTCAATAGCGCGACCCAAGCCTACGTTTCGGAGGGGGTGCCATTCATTCGCTCACAGAACGTGCGACCAGGGCGTATTGATGAGGCGGCGATGCTCTTCATCACAGAGTCATACAATCGCGTGCAGTCGGCATCTATCCTTCGCGCTGGGGATGTAGTCGTCGTAAGGACGGGCTATCCCGGCACGGCCGCAGTTGTACCGGATTCGCTCGACGGGGCAAACTGCTTCTCGCTGTTGGTCGTAACTCCATCCCGGAGGGATCTACTCCCTGACTACCTATCGATGTATTTGAACTCCGAAACCTGTAAGACGCAGATCGGCAAACTTCATTTCGGTAGTGCTCAACACAACCTCAACCTCGGCCAGTTGAAGCGTTTGGAAATCGCGATTCCCTCAATTCCAGCGCAGGAAGCAATAGTGAGGCGAGAGAGTAACGTGAGTCAGCTGATTTTGGATCACGCATCGGTCCTACGGAAGCTGAAGCTCCTCCGCTTGGGTGTGCTCTCGGATCTAACAAGGGGACGTCTTCCGAGGCATGCGGAGCCGCTTTCATGAACGCTGGCCCCGAGTACACCGAAGTCGAGAGGCCCTTGCTCGATCAGCTTGCTGGTCTGGGCTACGCCACTATCAACGGTGACAAGTACGACCCCGCGATCACGGAGCGGGCCAACTTCCGTGAGGTCATCCTTGAAGACCGGCTACGCAGGACACTGCGAGATCTGAACCCGGGCCCGAACGGCCAGTCATGGCTCGATGACGCGCGTCTCTCCGAGGCCGTCTCCTCCCTGACGCGTCCCGGCGTCGGAAGGCTCCTGGAGATCAACGAGCGGATGACGACCCTGCTGCTTGAGGGCGTGTCAGTGTCCGGCCTGCCCGCCTGGGATCAGGGCCGCAGCCAACGGATCAAGTTTTTCGACTGGGAACACCCGGACCGTAACGACTTCCTTGCTATCAGCCAGTTCCGCGTCGATGAGCCGGGCGGTCAGTCGAAGAAGTTTGTAGCGCCGGACATCGTGGTGTTCGTTAACGGCATCCCGCTCGTTGTGATCGAGTGCAAGAGCCCCTACATCGTGGATCCGATGGCCGAGGGCATCAAACAGCTACGGCGCTACGCCAACCAGCGCGATCTCGGGCTGCCCGAAGGGAACGAGAAGCTGTTTTGGACCAACCAGTTCATCGTGTCGACCTACGGCGACAGGGCGCGCGTAGGCACATTCACCGCAATGCCGGAGCACTTCTTGGAGTGGAAGGACCCCGCGCCGCTGACCAAGGACGAACTCGCAACACAACTCGGGAAACCGACCAGCCAGTTGACTGGCCAGGAGCTGATGACCGCCGGGATGCTGACGAAGGCGAACCTGCTCGACATCGTGCGGCACTACACCCTCTTTGCTGAGGCCAGCGGCAAGCGGGTGAAACTCGTCGCTCGGTACCAGCAGTATCGCGCGGTGCGCAAAGCGCTCGGCCGGATGCACACGGGCAAGACCCGCCCACAGGACGGCGAACACGATCGCCGTGGTGGGCTGATCTGGCACACCCAAGGCTCCGGAAAGAGCCTCACCATGGTTTTCCTGGTGCGCGCCATGCGCTCGGATCCGTTGCTACGGGCGTTCAAGGTCGTCGTCATCACAGACCGCAGTGATCTCGAAAAGCAACTCTCCAAGACCGCCAAGCTATCCGGCGAGGTAGTCGAACGGGCTCGCACGTCGTCCAAACTTCGGAAGGTCCTAGCTCAGCACGGCCCCGCGCTTGTCTTCGCCATGATCCAGAAGTACCGCGACAGCGACGTCGTTGCCGGTGCTGGAGGCGACGGTCTTGCCGACGACCCTGCCGCTGAAGCATTTGGCGAGCTCAACGCCGACGAGTCGATCGTCATCCTGGTCGACGAGGCCCACCGCTCACAGACCTCAACGCTGCACGCCAACCTCATGGCAGCGTTGCCGAACGCGGCCAAGATCGGCTTCACCGGCACGCCGATCATGAAGGAAGGCAAGAAGAAGAGCGAATCGATCTTCGGTCCCGAGATCGATCGCTACACGATCCGCGAAGCTGAGGCGGACGGCGCGGTCGTGCCTATCTATTACGAGGGCCGAACTGCCAAGGGCGCCGTTCAGGGCAGCAGCGATCTCGACGAGTTGTTCGAGGACATGTTTGAGCAACAGACACCGGAGGAGCTCGAGAAGCTCAAGGCCCGGTACGCGACAACGGGCGCGGTGCTCGAGGCGCCCCAGCTCATAGCCGCAAAGGCCCGCTCGATGATGTGGCACTACATCTCGACCGTGCTTCCCAACGGGTTCAAAGCCCAGGTCAGCGCGACTAGCCGCCTCGCGACCGTGCGCTATCGCGAGGCAATGATGGCTGCCCGTGACGAGGTCGTCGTGCAGATCGGAGCCCTTTCTCCTCAGCTGCTAGAGCAGGTGGCCAGTGGCGTCGTCGACATCGACTCGCTCGACCGCAAGACGCAGGTGCTGATCCGCGCCCGCCCGCACCTCGAGCTCATTAGGCTGCTCGACTTTGTGCCCGTCATCTCCAGCGACAACAACGACCCGCCGTCATTGGCTGAGTGGACTGACAAGGCCAAGCAGGAAACAGCGATTGCCAACTTCCAGAAGGCGCTCGGGCCAGAGGCGGAGAACACCAGCCCAGTCGCCTTCCTGATCGTCCGCACGATGCTCCTTACCGGCTTCGACGCCCCGATCGAGCAGGTGCTCTACCTGGACCGATTCATTCAAGACGCCGAGCTGCTGCAAGCGATCGCACGCGTCAACCGAACCGCCAGCGGCAAGAGCGCCGGGCTCATGGTTGACTACTTCGGCGTCGGGGCACACCTGCAGAAAGCGTTGGCGGCCTACGCTCCCGAGGATGGACCCGACGCAATCGGCGCGCTGTCATCCATCGCGGACGAATTGCCGAAGCTGCGCGACCGACATGCCCGAGCGATCGCAGTGTTTGCCCCCGCCGGCATCGACACGTTCGAGACCGCCGAGGACGTCGAGGCATGCATCGATGTGCTCGCGGACGAGTCGCTGCGCGCTAGGTTCACCGTCCTGCTCAAGTCGTTCCTAACCACGCTTGACATCGTTCTGCCTCGACCCGAGGCGCTCCCTTACGTGCGTGACGCTAAGCGGCTTGCCCTCATCCAGAAGATCTCGCGGCGCCGCTACCGCGATGACGGTGGCGACTTCGACGTGTCACTCTATGGCGCAAAAGTTCGCGAGCTCATCGACCAACACGTCACGGCGCTCGACATCGCGACCAAGATCCCGCCCGTATCGATCACCGCACCCGACTTCATTACTAAGGTCAAGGGCCTGACCTCAGACAAGGCCAAGGCCTCCGAGATGGAGCACGCCCTACGGTTCCACATCCGCAAGAACTTTGACTCTGACCCAAGCCGCTACGCCAAGCTGTCCGAACGGCTCGACGACATCCTCAAGGAGCTGCTGGGTAAGTGGGACCAGCTCATGCTCGCGTTGGAGGAGCTGACTAAGGATGCCGCGGGCGGGGACGCTGACCCCGCACACGTCGATCCATTGGTGGCCCGCTTCTACGGCATCCTTGAGGCGGAGTTCGCAACAGGCGCCGACATGCTCGACGAGGATCGCCTTAGCCTGCTCGGCCTTGCTCCGGCGGTCGTAGATATCGTCGTGCCACGAGCGCTGATCGTCCGTTTCTGGCAAAACCTCCATGCACAGGACGACCTCCGCGCGGAACTGATCAAACTGCTCGATGATGGGGATATGTTCCAGTTCGAGGACCTGCCAGCGATCGCCGACCAGCTCGTTGAACTTGCCAAGGCCAACCAGGCGCTCATCGCGCAGCGACGCCCGGGAGGCGCCGTATGACAAACGCTCTCGTACTAGACGGCATGACGGTGCCCGTCGAGCGCAGCGGTGCCAGTCGACGCGCCCGGCTGACCGTAGACCGCGATGGCAGCTTGCGCCTGCGCGCCGCGAAGGACGTCGAGACTGATGAGCTGCAAGTATTCCTGCGGTCGAAGAGGGAATGGATCTACACCAAGCTCGCCGAAAAGGAACTCCTGCACGCCGAACCGATTGCCAAGGCGCTGGCCGACGGTGAAGGGTTTCTGTACCTCGGCCGCAGTCACCAGCTGCGCATCGTGGACAACGGCGCTGACCATGTGCGCCTCGAGCGCGGTTGCCTCGTCTTGCCCGAGCATCGGCGCAGCGACGGCTTGGCTCTGATCATCGACTGGTATCGGACCCGCGGCCTGAAGTGGCTCCGGCCGAACGTGTCCGAATGGGCGCGCCGGCTTCGCGTGCAGCCCTCGGCGCTCGAGGTCGCCGACCTTGGGCACAAATGGGGTGCGGCCACTTCTGACGCGCGTGTGCGGATTCACTGGGCGACCTTGCAGCTCCGCCCTGCTCTTGTCGACTACGTTGTCGCCCACGAATTGGCGCACCTCATAGAGGCGCATCACGGCACAGCGTTCTGGGTCACGCTCGCCCGCGTCATGCCTGACTACGACGAACGAAAAGTCATCCTTGCGAAAGAGGGATCTCGCCTTTGGATGGGAGAGCGGCCGCAGCCCTGATTCGACCGGAGAGTCTGGCCCGCCTGTCTTGTCCGAGAAGGCGCTGCACGGGCGAGGTACCACGCGATATCTATCACGCAGCGATTTCGGATCAGCCCGCGCATGCTTTACACCCTGGACGACGCTGCGCTCCGCTGCCTTAAGTGGCTCCAGCTGACCCGGGGTCGTGCAAGCGCCAAACGAATGAGGACCGCTCAGGCAGACGGCGCCCTAGCCGGACTTTCGAAACGGCGCCTTGTCGACCGAGTGGATAACTGGCGCCAAGGGCGCCACGTCGTCAAGCACCACCAGTCCCACGATTCGGCCAAATAGCAGCGCCAAGCGCAAGAGTCCCATCACAGCAACTAGGGCACCCACCTCAAAGACCCAGATGCCTGCATTGCCAGCAGCCGGCCGGCTGTCTAGACCAAATGCGATTAGAAAGAGGATGGCAGCCGACCCAGACCCGAGGAAGGCACCACGCCAAACCCGTCCGAGCTCCGGACCGAAGTTTTCCTTGAGGGCAACAACTCGATCGCCCTTGCCGGATAGGTACTGGCCGACACTGATGCTGGCCAGGGTCCCGGTCAACGAGACGACGACGGCGCACGCCCCGTACAGCGCGGTGCGACGGACTGGGTCAATGCCATCGAGAAGGGTGGGCCAGTCACGAAAGCGAACAGCCAGGAAGTGGCCACCGGAGACACCACCCACGATCAGGGCGTCTACCCACCGGTTCGATAGCCACCAACCCTCCAAGGACCCCACCATCTCCACGAGGTTGCCATGCACTACCGACAGACCACCGCGCGCGTTTGGCATGGGCACTCCCTCCGCTAGCCGCACCCTACTGCGGATCAGCCGCCCGCAACTCCTCCATCACCGCCGCGTCTGTGCCGTGGGCAACGATCTGTCGAACGGCACTGTCGTCGCGGATGACATTGCCATCGTCGTCGCGCGTCGTGATCACCGTCTGGGTAGTCATCCGCTGCTCGATGAAGTTTACTTCCTCGCGCCGCCGAGCCGTGTCGTCATCCACAACCAAATTGGCCTTCAGTGTCTTGATCGTGGACAGGCTCGCGAGA
Source organism: Pedococcus sp. P2_E5 (assembly GCF_056403895.1). Lineage (NCBI taxonomy): Bacteria > Bacillati > Actinomycetota > Actinomycetes > Micrococcales > Intrasporangiaceae > Pedococcus > Pedococcus sp. P2_E5. Next base: position 38,078 of record NZ_JBFUEP010000001.1, on the reverse strand, counting down.
GTCTCGGTGTCCGATTTGAGCTGGTCACGTGCCGCCTGATGACCTTTGCTCTTACCCGGGGGCACTTGAAGGACAACCGTAACGATCATCTCGCCGTAAGTGTTCTCCACCTTCTTGAGGAACGATCCCAGATTGGGCAAACCTGCATTCTTGAGGGACTTCGCGGACTGAGTACCGAGCCTTACCGTTGTCTTCGCAACCCCGCCCGAGGCGTCCAACTTCTGCTGCACCTTACGAGATAAGCAGGGTTCAGCCACAAAGCGAAGGTCAGCTCCAGGAGGGAACATCTGCGTGAGCCACAACGCAACGGACGCATGGGTAGGGGCCGACAGTGATCCTCGAATGATGCCGAAGACATTGTTCAGGCCTGGGACGAACACGATCACGCTCGTCTCCACAAGGTCTCGATCGTTCCCCGCGACGAACTCTTCGGTCTCTTCATGCCCTGGTTCGTTTTGATACCGAAGGATGGCCAGCCAAGATTCGTCGCTGCGCGGAGACATCAAGCGGAGTGCGTACTGCGTGCCATCTACCAGCATGGCGCGACCGATCAGCCGTTCGCCAGCGACCTCGAATCGGCAGTCACTCACGTCCTTGCCCGAGAGGTTTATGAGGCCTTGCTCCCACTCGTCCTCAGTGACCCCGGTGGGCGAGCGATCGTCATTGGCGTTCGCGACCATTAGACGAAAGAAGGCAATCGTCCTCTTCTTTGGGCTTCCCTTGGCGACCATATGCATCCCCTCCATTCGGGACGCAGCATGACAGATGGAGCGCTTGCACGCCGACATTCGGGCAACACTGGACACGTTCTCGAGGTTCGAAGCGATCGGTTTGGTTCGGCGCCCATGCCTTCCTCTCGGTAGAGCTCGTACAGCAACCGCCCAGGACCATCCCGGATGATCGTGAGGGGCTGCGACAACTCCCCCTTCCGGCGCGCCAAGCCGCCACGAATGCAATTCAGCCTGGCGCCGACGGTTCACTGACACCGCCAGACCCTGCTCTCTTTGCGGCCCGGCCAAGCGTGCACCCTCTTGCGCCACGACTGTCCGGAGTCCGACACCCGACGGGGCCGAGCCACGTGAGAACTTTCCTTACTGGCTCAAGCGCGGCTCCGCCGCGAGCCGCGGGGCCCCGCGATGGGGCCCCGCGCTCCGGGCGCTTCGCGCCCTACGCGCACCCCACCGCACCCCACGACAAGCAAGAGCGGCGCCACCGGGTCTCCCCCAGCAGCGCCGCCCAATGCGATGCCTCAACGCACCGTGATCGTTGCGCCCTTCCGCCGATTGCAAGGGCCGCACAACACCTGCAGGTTCTCCGGAACGCTGGAGCCACCCATAGCAATCGGAATGACGTGGTCGAACTGAAGCTCCACCGTCGCGCCACAGTGCCGACACGCCCCCTGATCACGAGTCCACACCAGGTGCTTCACGTCGTCCGGGATCCCCTCACGCATGGGACGGGTTCGAGGTGCCGCTCCCATCGCGACGATTTGCTGTGCGCGGTCGATCCGTTGAGCCTGTCGTTGCTGTCGCGTCACCAACAAGGCGTGGACCGCGGCCGCGTCATAGCCCTCGTTCTCCGAGTAGAACTGGCCCTGGAACTGCCAGTACGTCCGGTTCTTGACCTTCACGAGACGCATCGGCACCTGCATCTGACGCGCCCGACCATCAGCAACCTGCGCCTTATGCAGCTTCTCCAACCGAACCTGGGTGCGGACGCCGATGTGAATCGTCAGCCATCCCTTGCCCGTAAACATCCCTGGCGAGAACGTCAGTCGGACGTTGTCATGCTTCCTCAGCATTGCCGTATCTCCCTCGCTACCACACGTGTCAGCGCGTAGACGATAGAAACCGAGGGCAGTCGCTGTCTCGGAAACGTCCATATCGGACCCGAACGGCCGACCCAGGTAGGGCACTCCCGCGCGGATCTCGAGTGGCCGCCGACCCTGCGCTCCACTCTCCGCCCGCCTCCGGGCCGCATCAAGGGCGCTACGCGTCACTGCGTGATGGCCTACGGCCACCCTTGACCCGACCACTCCGGCAGGCTCCCCTGCTCCGCTATCGGGCCGGTGCCTGAATGTGGTCGCCCAAACTCGGCCGTGCGAACCGGGCCGGCAACTAGCCTTCACCGCATGGATGAGGACTACGTCGAGACCCAGTGGACGCCTGCGGCAAGAGCGGCCTACGGGCAGCGGCTCGAGGAGCTGCACGCCGCCCTCGATGCCCATGCAGCCCTGGTACTGGACCGCACGGGTCAAGAGAGCGAGCTGAATGGGTACTTCGCGGCCGTCGACCGACTCACACGAGCCGCCGCGGCATTCGACGACGCCGAGTTCGACCTCTGTGGCTCGTACCCCCTCAAGATCGAACTCGACGAGAACGACTTCGACGATGACGACGAGGACGACGAGGAGCCTTGGGAGCCCGCCGCTGTACTGAGCGCGGTCGGTCGCTGGGACTTCAACGTCCACGACCCGGAGGCATTCATCGCCGCTGGCCGTGACGCACGGCATGAGGCCTACCCCGACGAGACCGACGACGAACGACGGGAGGCCGTAGAGCGACCAGAGCAAGCCGCCTACGAAATTGCTCACGCGCGAGGGTGGGACGCACTCATCGACGCCCCGGGAGTCTTCCGGTTCGTCGACTCGATGTCCTTCATTCCGCAACCGGACTACCAAGGCATGGGCCCCGACCCATACGCAATCGCGAAGTTCGACGACTGACACCAACAAGCTGGCCAGCAGGTACCTCAGAGGTACCCACAGGGTCCGAAACAGCCAGAACCACCAAGTCTGTGCTGCGAGCCAAACCGTTGCGGCACAACGGAATTCACATTGGGCCCGACCCTCGGGCTCGCTCCTAAAGCGGGTGTCGGCAGTTCGAGTCTGCCCGAGGGCAATGGTACCGATGGCACTGGTGCCGAAATCGCAGGTCAGAGGCCACTCTCAACCTTCTTATCGCCCTTCGGACTCTTATTCCTCGTGCGGAATCAGGCCTCCGACTCTGCGCGTGGCGTCGGCTTCGGCTGATCGGAATCGGGCGTCTTCGACGCTGGCGGCGATAACACGCATTTGAGCGGGATCGGCGGTGAGGTCGATCCATGCTTGTGCGCGGCCGCGTCGTCTGCCTACGAGGTAGCCGATCCAGCCGCCGACGCCGTAGGCGAGGGCAATGATTGCTGCGTAGACGAGGGTTTCAGTCACGGTGGCGAGTGTGTCAGGCGACGCGGCGACGAGTGAGCCCTCAGGCATGCCCAACAGTGGCACAGCAGGGATTGGCCGACTCTCCTGCACCCACAAGACGCCGGACTCGGTCCCGCCCGTCATACTGCAGCCCATGCAGATCACGCCGGGTGTCGGCATCCCTGGCGTCCAGATTGGAGCCACTCGCGCGGCCCTCGAAGCGAACGTGGGAACGCCCAAACCCAGTGAAGAGTCGTGCGTTCTAGTTCGATCGGGAACCGGACTACTGGGTCCACTACGCCCACGATGGGACCGTGGAGCTCGTCGAGGTCTTTCAGCACCGGGCGGCGCTTTGGATCGCACCAGCGTCCTACTGGCAGGATTAACTGGTCCCGAGAGAGGTATCCACAGAGTTCGAAGCACCAGGAACGACCCGGCACACAGCACGGCGATAGCGCTGCGCTGCAATGGAATTCGCGCTTCGGATCACCTCTGGGCTCGCTCCGAGGGCGGCTCTTGGCAGTTCGAGTCCGCCCGAGGGCACCGCCAAGAAGCCGCGGATCAGAGGACCGTTACGAATCTCGCTGCCTACTCCCGAGATGTAATGGGCAGGCTCTGCGTCACGTGAAGAGCCCGGATCGTCGAAAGGTTGCGAGATGCAGGTCTACGAAGAGATGGTCCGCGACGCTCTCGGCGAGCTCGCCGACGGGGAGCACCAACGCCAGCTCTGGACCAGCCTGACTCCGTCCGGGCAGTCCTCGCTCGAGGCGTGCTGGGAGCGGCTGTTCGACGACAGCGGCCTGGGCGAGGCGCTCGAGGGGCAGGCAGAGGTGTTCGGAGATCAAGCGGACCAGTGCCTGCGCGAGCTGGATGAGGCCTTGCGTCAGGTGCCAGCGAACGATTCGGCCGATGACGTCATCGCGAGTGACGAGATGGTTCTCGTCCGCAGCCTGGCCAGCAGGGCTCTCGGACTCCTGTCGGACTAGCCCCGCACGAAAGACGGCCGCCGCCGTGCGCGGACGTCTCGCTTGATCTGCTCTGGGACTGGTCCAGCAGGCCTCGAGACACGTTCACCTTTGCGCCGCCGACCATGCGCGCCACACTGAAGTCATGGACGTCAAGCGCGTGACATGCCGTCTCGTGGGCCACCGATGGAATCACCACCGGTTACCGGATCACACGGTCAAGTCGACGTGCCAGCGGTGCGGCCTGATCGAGTACGGCGACGGGGAGCCCGACTCGCGGGCCCAGCACATTGTCGGTGGTGGCGGCCCGGGCGGCCCTGGTTTCTGAGACGACGTCCCGTCGCTCCGCAGCCAGACCGGCAAGCGGCCTGAACGTCGCCCCCCGTAGGGGTGGTGGACTGCAGTGATGGGCGAGCACACTCGATAGATGGATATCAAGGCCCTGAACTGCCTGCTGAGGGGCCACCGTTGGCAGCGCGAGCGGCGGCCCAACGACACCGAGGTCTTGACGTGTCGCCGTTGCGGCGCCGTCGAGGTCGAGAAACACGACAGCGACCATCCGACCAACTGGTTCACCAGCGGCAGCCCCGGAGCAGGACCCAGCTGACGCTGCGCGATCAGGTCCCCGCTGTCGTCGGGGGTCTCTGGCTCAACGTGAGCGGTGACATCCCGCCACGTCGACGACGGGCGGTCAGATACCCCGAGAGTGCCCGCAGCGCACGTACAGCCAGAAGCACGCGGCATACCCAAGCGTCGACCGTCACGCCGTGACGGTGTCGCTCAGTCCGGCAGGGCGGCGGGCACGCCGGCGAGGCCGGCCAGGCGGGTCGAGAGCTGGATCAGGTCGAGACGGCTCTTGGACGCCACGAACTCCACGCGACCCTTGAGCCGTCGCCGATCGGCGGCGGTGAGCGTCTTGGCCGTGAGCACGACGATGGGGATGCCTTGCGTGTTCGGGTCGTGGTGGAGCGCGTCGATGACCGCGAAGCCGTCGGTGTCGGGCATGAGGAGGTCGACGAGGACCACCGCCGGTGACTCGCTGCGGACGACGGCGTGGGCTTCGGCGCCGTGGGCGCAGGTCCGCACGTCCCAGCCCAGTGGTTCGAGGGTGACCTGAACCAGCTCGAGCGCTGCCGGGTCGTCGTCGACCACCACGATCCGCCGGTTCGCCACCTGGTGGGGAGGGCCCACCCCCACCCGGCGCAGGGCGGCCAGGAGGTCGTCCTTGGCCACCGGCTTGACGAGGTAGTCGGAGGCGCCGAGCGCAAAGCCGCGGCCGCGTTCGGGGAGCACGCTGACGACGACGACCGGGGTGTCAGCCGTGGAGGGCTCTGCCTTGAGCGCGCCGAGGACGTCCCAGCCGTCCATGCCGGGCAGCCGGATGTCGAGGATGACGGCTGCCGGGTGGATCGAGCGCACCGCGTCCAGTCCCTCCTCGCCTGTCCCCACCGCCACCGGCCGCAGACCAGCCGCGCGGACGTGGACGGAGACCAGCTCCGCGGAGTTCTCGTCGTCCTCGATGATGAGGATGACCGGCCGGGCGGCTTCCCCTTCGCGACCCCAGGCGGCGTCAGCGTCGGCGTCATCGTCGGCGTCGGGCACGAGGCGCAGCGGGGCGGTCTGGGGGATCCGGAACCCGAACGTGCTGCCGACCCCGAGGGTGCTCTCGAGCCACAGCGTCCCACCGTGCAGCTCCACGATCCGGCGCGTAAGCGTCAGTCCCAGACCCGTGCCCTCCGCCGAGGAGCTGGAGCGGCCGCCCTGCTGGAAGGAGTCGAAGATCCTCGCCTGGTCCTCGGGGGCGATGCCCACACCGGTGTCGGTGACGCTGACCTCGAGGTCCCCCTCGACCCGGTGCGCGACCACGCGCACCGTGCCCCCGTCGGGGGTGAACTTCACGGCGTTGCTCAGCAGGTTGAGCATGACCTGCTTGAACCGCAGCTGGTCGGCCCAGATCGTCCCCAGCTCCTCCTTGGAGGCGTCCACCGACACGTGGATCTGGTGCTGAGCCGCCCGTTCGCGGACCAACAGGTGCGCGTACGCGAGGGAGTCGGCCACGTCAAACGACGTCCGGTCGAGCTCCATGTGGCCCGCCTCGACCTTCGACAGGTCGAGCACGTCGTTGATGAGGGCCAGCAGGTGGCGACCCGCGCTGTGGATGTCCTGGAGGTAGTCCGCCTGGCGCTCGTTGAGCTCGCCGAACATCCGCTCCAGCAGCACCTCCGAGAAACCGATCACCGCGTTGAGCGGCGTCCGGAGCTCGTGGGACATGCTGGCGAGGAACTCGGACTTGTGCCGGCTCGCGTCGGCCAGCTCGGCGCTCTGCCGTTCGAGCTGCTGGTAGAGCCGGGCGTTGGTCAGCGCGATGGCCGACTGGCTGGCGAACGAGGACAGGAGCTCGCACGTCTCGTCGCTGAAGCCACCGGGCTGCTTGCGCCGCACGACCAGCGCGCCGACGATGCGGTCGGCCCGGGTGAGCGGGATCGCGACGAGCGATCGCCAGCCGGCCTCACGGAGCAGGGTCAGGTGCGGGTCGAGGTCCTGGTGCTTGGACAGGTCGGGGATCTGGGCGACCTTGCGCGAGGCGGCCGTCCGGCCGACGAAGGTCTCGTCGACGTGGATGCGGGACTGCCGGAGCCGCTCGACCACGTCGCGGCTGGTGCCGTAGGTCGTGCGGACCCCGAACAGCCGGGTCTCCTCGTCGTACTCCATCAGCGACCCGCCGTCGGTCTCCGAGAGCTGGACGGCGTGCTTGAGCATCGTGGTCAGCACCTCGTCGGGGTCCAGCGAGGAGCTGATCGCCTCACCGACCTCCGAGAGCGCCTCGAGCTGCTCGACCTTGTTGGACAGCTCCTCCGACCGGCTCTCGAGCGCCCGGAACAGCGTCACGTTGCGCAGGGCCAGGGCGCCCTGGGCCGCGAACGTGCTCAGCAGGCTGCTGACCCGGTCGTCGAACGGGTCGACGACGGTGCGCCAGACCGAGAGCACCCCCACCACGTCGTCCTCGACGATCATGGGGGCGCCCATGATCGTCCGGATGCCGCTCTTGCTCTGGAACTCGGGCCGGTTGTAGTCAGGGTCCGCGAGCACGTCGACGATCTGCTGGGTCCTGCCGTCCAGCCCGACCCGGCCGACCAGGGAGGTGCGGTCGCGCGGCACCGGTTTGCGAATGGCCAGCTCGAGGTAGTCGGGCCGCAGGCCGACCGAGTGCACCATCGTGAAGTTGTGCTCGGTGGCGATGTGGATCGTCGCCGCATCGGCCCAGCACAACCGGCGAGCCCGCTCCACGATGGCGTCGAACACCTCGGCCTCACCCGAGGCGGACGTCCCGAGCACGGCCAGGATCTCGCTCGTCGCGGCCAGCTGTTCCTGCGTCTCGGCCAGCCGGGCCTGGAGGCGCGCCACGGCCGCCGCGCTCGCCGCGGACCTGTCCTCGGATTCGGTCACGTGAGCCTCCGATCGCGACTTCACAGCCGGTATGCCGTTCCCGCACCATCAGCAGTCTGTCCCCAGATCAGCGTCCCCGCCTACCTCCAAAGGGTGACGCTGCCTGCGGCGGCTCGGGTTTGCGTGGGGCGACGTCGGTGCGCCTGCCGACGACCTCGGCACCGCCCGGTAGGTCAGAGCGCCTGTTCCTCCGGAGTGGCCCTGCGCACGACCATCCGGGTCCACGCACCGACATAGACCCGGTCGCCCTCCGCGAGCTCACGACGCTGCCCGGCGGGCAGCGGGGTCTCGGGCAGCGGGCCGCTCGCGGAACCGACGTAGGTGCCGTTGGAGGACTGCAGGTCCTCGACCCACCACCGAGACCCGTCGGTCGTGAGCTGGGCCTGGCGGCGGCTCACTCCGGGGTCAGAGGCGAGGTCGATGTCCGGGTGGATGCCACGGCTGACCGACGGCCGACCGACGAGCAGGCTCTGCCGCCGCAACGGAAAGGTCTCCGGCAGTCCCGGCGACGGACACGGGTCGTCGCTCTCCTGGGACGCGTACCAGTCAGGGTCGACCCACACCTCGACCACCCAGCCGACGGAAACCTCGGGCGCCACGGGCGGCGCGGGTGCCTGCGGGTCGGGCGCACCCGGGTTGGGTGCCTGCGAGCCAGCAGACCCCACCCCGGCGCCGAGGTCGAGAGCCGAGGTCGGCGCCACCTCCGCGGGGCGTGGCATCGTCCCCGTCGTGAAGTCGTAGCCGCACGCCTCGCAGAACAGCGCCGCTGAGTCGTTGTCGGTCCCGCAGCTGGGGCACTCCTGCGGCGCCGCCGCGGTCGCTTCACCTGCGGGAGCAACATCGGGAGCGGTATCGGGAGCCGAGACAGGCGCCGCCTCCGGCGCCCCGATCGGTGCCCCGCAGACGTCGCAGTAGTCCGTCGCGACGGAGTCGTGCCCGTTCGGACACGTGATGGCGCTCATTTCCTGACCCGAGTCGTCTTGGTGGACGCCGTGTCGAGCGCCATCTCGTCGAGCTTGCTCACAGCCCTACGCAGCCGGACCGTGCCGGTGTCGGCGTCGTCGATCTCGACGATCTTGCGCAGGCGCGTGGTCGCCTCCTCGTTGCCGGTCTGGGCCGCGAGCTGCACCGCCCGCCCGAGCTTGGCGGTCGCCGTGGTCGTGTCACCCGCCGCCTTCGCGGCGAGACCGTCCTGGATGGCCTCCGCGAGCTCTGCCTGGCCGGTGTAGTGCGCGACGGCCGGGTCGATCCGGGCCGTCAGGGTGTCGTCGTTGGACCACAAGGCCTTGACCAGGCCCTGGGCCACCACGCTGTCGCCCACGGCCAGCTGCACCCGCGAGGCGAGCTGTTCCTGCCCCACAGACTTCGCGGGAAGCCGCACCGCCACGTGGTAGTCGCGGGCCTCGTCACCCCAGGAGCCGGTCGGGTAGCCCCCGGTCAGCGGGTTGACCTCGTGCCGACGCGGCGTGAGGTCCTCGACCGTCGGCGCGACCTGTCTGACGAACAGCACCTCGGCCCCCTGCGGCGCCCACACCCGCAGCGACGCCTCCGCGACACCACGGCCCATCGCCTGCCGCATGATCTGCTCGAAGTCCGCGGCCATGTCCTCGGGGCGCGCGATCAGGTCGACGCTGCCCAGCAGAGCCGTCGCGATCCGGCGAACCTCGGCCACCTGCCAGTCCTCGCCCACGCCGCGGCAGTCGCACTGGAACCGGCCCTTGGCCTGCTCGATGGCGGCGGAGAGCTCCTGCGGCGTCTCGTGCTGGTTGATGCCGTCCGTCAGGAGGATTGCGTGCCGCTGCGCCAGCGTGGGCCGGGACGCGAACACCTTGGTGGCCAGCCTCAGCCAGGTGCCCATGGCGGTGCCGCCGTCGGCGAAGAACGAGCCGACCGCCGCCTTGGCCTGGGCCCGGACCTGCGGGTCCATCCGCACCATCGCGGGCTCGGGGGTGACGGGGAACGCCAGACGTGGCAGGTGGCTCCCCGCGATGACGGCGAACCAGACACCGTCGAGCACCTGGTCGAGCGCGGCGGCGGCGGCCTGCTGTGCGGCGACGATGTTCTCGCCCTTCATCGAGCCGGAGGTGTCGACGATGACGATCTCGCCGGCCTCGCCCGAGTCCGTCTGCCCCGCCTCGCCCGCGCCGGAACACGTCACCGTGACGATGGCGTGGACGTCCGTCCCGCCGTCGGGCAGGAACTCGTTCTGGAACACCTCAGCTGAGAACGTTGCCATCTGGCGTGCCTTCCTCTTGGTATGCCGCGGGCGCCGGCTCGGCGGTGGTGGCAGCTGCCGCCGTGGCCGGTGTCGCTGGGCCGACCCTAGCGAGGGTCACCGTGATGTTGTCCTTGCCGCCCTGGGCATTCGCCCAGTCGACCAGGCCGTCGGCAAGGTCGAGCGGGGCCCAGCCGGTGGCCGAGGCCGTGTCACGGAGCAGGGCTGACATCGCGTCCCCTTCGGAGCAGTAGTTCCAGAGACCATCGGAGCACACCATCACCCACCCCGGCTCGCTCAGGTCGAGGGAGGCCGTCCGCGGGGTGTGGTCCGGCGCGTCGATCCCGAGCCACCGGGTGATGGCATGCGCCTGCGGCCCGTTCTCCGCATCCTTGCGCGGCACCCCGGCAGCGATCTGCTCCGCCGCGAAGGAGTCGTCGATGCTAAGCAGCTGGCCAGCGCCCTCGTCGGGCAACCAGTAGGCCCGGCTGTCCCCGACCCAGCCCACGACGAGCTCGGACTCCTGGAGGACCGCGGCGACGAAGGTGCAGGACGCCGGGTTGCCCGGGCCTGGGGTGGTGTTGCGGATGACCGCGTCGTTGGCGGCATCGACCGCGACCTCCATGGCCCTCGCCGTCGCCGTGCGCCGGGTCGCCGCGGTGCCGAGCGCCTGCGGCCGGGAGACCGCGAGCACGTCACGGGCGGCCCGCGCGGCGGCAAGGCTGGCCACGTCGGAGTCGGTGGACGACGACACCCCGTCGCAGACGACGAGCACTGCATGGCTGCCCTGCTCGGCCCCTGCGTGCAGCGCCATCGCGTCCTCGTTGCGGAAGTGGCGGATGCCGCGGTCGCACACCCCGGCGACCCACGGGGCCGGCGTCTCGACGAAGTGGTCGCGCTCGCTGACGGCCTCGGCACCGCACTGGGTGCAGTAGCCGTCAGCGGCAACCTCGCCGCCACATTCGTGGCAGGCCCTTGCGACTGGCGCGGCTGCCACGGGTGCTCCCTGCGGAGGCGCTGCGGCAGCGGGAGCCAGCTCGGCGCCACAGGCCTCGCAGAACCGGTCGCTCTCGCCGATCGGTGCCGAGCAGGTCGGACAGGTCAGCGCCACGTCCGCCACCGGCATACCGCCCTCTCCCTCGGTGACACCGGCGTCCAGGTCGGGCCCGGTCTTCGTCATCGCAACGTCCAACGGCGCACGGAGTTGGCCTGGTCGACGAGCCGCACGCGCTCCTGGGGGGAGGCCGCGTGCGTCGCGAGGTCGCGGTAGGCGGACTCGAGGCCGTCGCGCAGCGAAGGCTCCGACGCAGGGTGACCTGCGAGGGAGACCGTCGGGTCGGCGCCCTGCGTGGTCACCACGGACAGGGCCGCCTCGAGCACGTCGACCCGGAAGCGGGAGCGGTCCACCGGGTCGATGGTCAGGTTGTCGATGCTCTCGAGGGCCGCGGCGAGGGCCGGCAGCCCACCACCCGACTCGGCCAGGAGCCCCGCCCGTCGGCGCCGGGCCTGCGTGAAGGCGCGGCTGGTCGCCGGCACGAGGTCCAGGGCACGGACGGCGCCGTCGATGTCGCCACGACCGGAGCGGATCCGGGCGAGGCCGAACGCCGCCGGGGCGATGTAGTTGGCGTCGGTGCGGGCACACGTGACGTAGAGCGACTCGGCGACATCGGCCTCACCGCCGGTCTCGCAGGCGAACGCGAGGGCCAGCTTGGGGGCCAGCTCTCCCGGCACCTGGCCGTAGACCGCGTTGAAGGCGCTCTGGGCGTCGGAGTTCCTGCCCCGCGCGAGTGCGACGAGGCCGTCCAGCCAGACCGCGCGCCACTCCCAGGGGTCGTCGGTGAGCAGGGCCTGCACGGCCTGGTCCACCCGTTCGTGGTCGCCTGCGTGCAGGGCTGCCTGCGCGGTGGCCAGCAGCACTTCGGGGCTCTTCTCCGGCGCGCCGTCCAGGGCCACCAGCCGCTGAGCGGGGTCGTCGATGCTCACCGTCCGCAACCACGACGCCTGGGGATCGCCCTCGTCCCGGCGCAACGTGGGCAGGTGCTGCCAGGCGAGGGAGTCGTCCGAGACCGTGGGCACGTCGAAGAGCAACGACGAGGTGGAGTGCTCCGCGGCTCCCTCGCGCTCGAGGGCGACGACCTCTCGCAGCACCCCCAGGAGCTGGACGCGCAGCTCGTCGGCGCTGACGAACCGGTCCGCCGGATCGGGCGCGCAGGCCTTGAGCAGCAGCCGGTAGAGCGAGTCGTGCTTCTGGAACAGCGGTGTCTCGTCCACGGGCGGCAGGGAGGCGACATAGGTGCTCTGGTAGCCGCGGAACTCCGACGTGAGGACCATCAGCGCGCGCCCGATGGTGTAGATGTCCGAGGCCACCGACGGCCCGACCTGGGGCACCTCCGGCGCCTGGTAGCCCGTCGTGCCGTAGATCGCCGAGTCGAGGTCGTCGAGCCGCCTCACCCCACCGAGGTCGATGAGCTTCACGGCGTCGCCGACCTGGATCACGTTGTCAGGCTTGAAGTCGCAGTAGACGAGGTTGAGGTCGTGGAGGTACTGGAAGGCAGGAAGCACCTCGATGACGAAGGCGATCGCCTGGTCGACCGGCAGGGGGCTGTAGGTGCCGCCGGCCTTCTTCATCCGGTCCTTGAGCAGCTGCTTGAGCGAGGTGCCGCCGACGTACTCCATGACGATGTAGCCCGCGCCCTCGTGCGACACGAAGTTGTAGATCTCGACGATGAGCGGGTGCTCGACCTGGGCCAGGAACTGCCGTTCGGCGATGGCCGCGGCGAGCGCGTCGGGGTCGCCGGAGTTCAGCAGGCCCTTGAGCACCACCCAGCGGTCGGAGACGTTCCGGTCGCGCGCGGCGTAGATCCAGCCCAGCCCGCCGTGGGCGATGGCGCCGGCGACGACGTACTGCCCACCGACGATGTCGCCCTCGTGCAGCTTGGGGGTGAACGAGAACGGGTTCCGGCACGTGGCGCAGAAACCCTCGGTGCGACCGGGCTTGCCGTCCCTGGACCGGCCGACGGGAGACCCGCACGACGGGCACGTGCGCCGCTCCTCCGGGACCATCGGGTCCGCCAGGACCGCCGTGGCCGCGTCGATGGTCGGCACGGGTGGGATCGAGGTCAGCCCCGCGCCGAGCCGGGCACCCCGCAGTCGTTGCGAGGACGTGCCCAGACGGCGGGTGACCTTGCTGCCCCCCGTGGTCCGCGCCGTCCCGAGGGCTGTGGAGGCGAGCCGGTTGGAGGCGCGCGACACCGTCGACGGGGTCTGGCCGATGCCGGCCGGCGCCGTGGCCACCGACACGTCAGGCGCGGCAGCCGCGGCTGCCGGCGAGCCGCACACGTCGCAGTAGCCGTCGAGAATCGTTCCGGTGCAGCCCGGCTGGGTGCACGGCACGGTCGTGGTCATGAGGCTGCTCCTGAACCGGGTCGGCCCGGGTGGCGTGGCGTGCTCTGGGCGCTGCCCAGAGCGGCCCCGAGATAGGCCTGGTATGCCGCGACGAGAGCCCGCGCCCGCGCCAGGTCCGCCGGTGTCTGGTCGAGCACCTCGAGGGCGCGGGTCTCGAGCTCCTCGAGGTCTCGTGCTCGTCCCGCGTCGACCTTTGCGTCCGAGGGTGGGGCGGCGAGGGCCGCAGCCTTCGCGGCATACGCCCCGAGGCGCCCGCGCAGCTCTGCGCGCTCGGCCAACGCCGCGGCATACGCGTCCTGCGCCATGGTCATGGCGCGACGGACCTTGTCCAGACGCACCAGGTAGGCGTCGACGGCCGCCGGGTCGCCCGGCACGGGCCCCAGGGTCGACACGTCCGGCACGGCAAGCCGAGGGGGCGACACCACCTCCGCGACGCACCGCGCCGCGAGGTCACGCAGGGCAGCGCCCTGCGCCTCGAGCTCCCCACGCAGGGCGTGGGCGCGGGCCGAGTCACGGGAGTCGGCCGCGCGCCGGGAGGCCGCGACGATGAGGTCACGCTCGGCGCGGGCCGCGTCGTGCTCCAACGGGCCCAGCAGCCCCCCGACGTCCGCACCGCGCTGGAACCGGGCGCTGAGGTCGTCGACCTTCGCGGAGAGCCGGGCCAGCGTGGAGGACGTCGACGACGTGGCCGAGATCGACGACGTGGATGAGGTGGACGACGTGGACGACGAGGCGGCGTGGACCGAGGAGGGCTCGCCGTCGACGAGGTCCCTGATGCGCTCGACCGCGGCGCGCAGCTGGCGGATCCGGGTGGTGAAGTCGGCCTGCGACGTGTCGACGCCCAGCCGGGCCCGCAACGACGTCGCCAGCGCATCCGACAGGCGGCACGCCTCGGGCAGCGACACCGCGAGGGTGGTGTCGACCCGGCCCCAGACGAGGGTGGAGAGCCGCTCCAGCTCCGTCGGACCCGCGCGCCCCGAGTCCCACGTGGCCGTGAGCAGGTCGTAGCGGTCCGAGGCGGCCTTCCAGAGCGCCATCGAGAGCAGCAGGTCGCCCGTGAAGGCCGACTGGTCGGGAGCCTGCAGCGCCGTCGTGTCCAGGAGGTCGAGCTCGGCCTTGCGCTGGTCCCGCCAGGAGCCCAGCGCCTCGAGGTACCGCAACGCCTCCATGGCGACCAGGGGCGTGCCAAGCCGTCCCGGGGCGACGGGAGCCGAGGCGCTGGCCATGGTGGCGGTCACCGGGTCCGTCCGTACACAGCGACCGGCGGGCCAGGCACCGGGCCCAGCGCCTCGGCCAGCCAGGTGTTGTAGCTCTTGGTCCACCGGCCGTCAGCCCGCATCTGCGCCAGCACACCGTTGACGAACGCCACGAAGTCGACGTTGGCCGCGTTGAAACCCAGACCGTACGGCTCGGCGGTGAACGGGGGGGCATCGACCACGCGAGCGTAGGGGTCCTGGGCCACGAGACCGGCCAGCACCGTGGCGTCACCGATGATGGCGTCGACCTTGCCCTCCTGGAACAGCACCAGGCAGCCGGTGTGGGTGTCCGAGCCGACCGGTACGACGCCGGTGAAGGTCCGGAGCTTTTCCATGCTCGTCGTGGCATTGGGTGCGCAGACCTTCCTGCCGACGAGGTCCGCCATCCCGGTGATGGGACCACCGTTCTTGGACTTGTCCCCACGGCGGACCAGGACGTTCTGTCCGGACCGGTAGTACTCGCTCGAGAACGCGATGCCCTTCCAGCGGGTGCAGTTGATCGTCATGTTCCTGGCCACGATGTCGACGGTGCCGGCCTTCAGCGATGGCTCACGCTGCGCCGAGGTGATGACCCGCGGCTCGATCTTGTTGGGGTTGTTGAAGATCGCCTGCGAGACCGCGTGCAGCATGTCGATGTCGAAGCCCTCGATCTCGCCCGAGACGGGGTTCCGCGAGCCGAGCAGCAGTGTGTCGGCCGAGACCCCGGCGATCAGGCGGCCGCGAGCCTGGATCCGGGCCATCGTGCTGCCCGCGGGCATGTCTCCCGGGCTGGGCATCGTCGCCGGCGGAGCATAGGACGGCAGGCAGTTGGCCGCGACGACGTCTGGGTTGGCGGGCGTGGGCGTGGTCGTGGGGGCAGGCGTTGTCGGGGTCGTGGTCGTCGCGCTGACCTGGTTCTTGGGTATGGGCGTCGCCTCGTAGGCGCCGGCGTTGGAGCACGACGCCACCGCCAGGCACGCAGCCACGGCGACGGTCGCGAGCGCCGTTGCGCGCCGGCGGCTCATCGGTACTCCTCCAGCCGGAGCGAGAAGCCCCGCCAGGCCAGGGCCGCGGCCAGCAGGCCGGCCAGGACACCCAGCGCGCCGCCGACGGGGAGCAACCCACCCGCCCCGTCCAGGCGCGAGGCGACCTCGGCGTTGAGACTGGACAGCTGTCGCGCCGACGCGGTGTCGAACTGGGCGAAGGAGCCGTTGCCGGTCTGGGCCCCCGTCCCCGTGGCGAGCTTCACGGCGCCGTTCCAGTCCCCCTTGTTGTCGAGCGTGCGGATCTGCTGGTGCACTCCCGCATACGTGGGCCAGGGCAGGGGCGTGCCGCGCCCAGCGGACACGGGGTTGCCGGCGAGGTGCTTCAGCTCGGTCCGCACCGCGGCATCAGAGGCCTGCCAGGCCTTCTCGAAGGCGGTGCCGGAACCACGGGCGATGAGGGTGAGGCTCTCGTTCGACTTGGCGTCGAACGCGGCGATCCGGGCCTTCGCCGTCGACAGGGTCGCGGCATAGACCCCGGTCCGCACCGTGTCGACGGAGCGAGCCACGGCGGCAAGGGCGACGACGCCGGCCACGAGAGCCACCAGCACCACGACGGCGCCGGCTGCGAGCGGGACGTTGACGTAGCGCCTGGTCCGGCGGGCCAGCCACACCAGCTCGAGCGCCAGCACCACCAGGGCGAGCAGCCCGACGATGACCAGCCAGAGGGCGGCACGGCCGGCGTTGTCGAACTCGGTGGCGACCCGCTCGTCGTTGGCGTCGACGAGGTTCTTCAGGATCGGCCGCGCGTCGGCCCGCAGGTTCGCGCTGGCGTCCTTGAGGTACTGGGCGCCCACGGGCAGCGCCTGGCGGTTGTTGGCCCGGGCGCGCTCGACCTCGCTGGTGTAGGCGACCAGCGACTGGTTGAGCGCGCCGAGAGCCCGACCGTCGGCCGGCTGGTGCTGCGCTGCCTCGGCGATGAGCTCGGTGGCGGACGCGACCGCCCTGAGGTAGTCGGCACGCTGGGCGGGCGGTTCCAGTCCTCCGACGAGGAAGGCGTTGGTGGCGTCGGCGTCGGCCTGGACCAGGTTGGTCTGGATGGCCTGGATCCGCACGAGCTGGTCGGTGTTGGCTCCGGCCCTGTCGAGGGCGCCACTGGCAGACCGGAAGGCCTGGCCGCCGGCGAGCCCGAAGGCGAGGGCGACCGCCACACCCACCGCGGCCAGCCAGCGCAGGCGACCGGGGGTTTCCTGCAGGCTCGCGCGGACCCTGGCGAGCAGGGTCGAGACCTGGCCGGCCAGGCCGGTCCGGGCGCCGGAACCGCCGTCGGCGCCGGGCGCGGAACCCGTTGCCGAACCCGTTGCCGAACCGCGAGCGGAACCCCGTGCGGGGCTGGAGGTGGCGCGGTCACCTGGCACCGGAGGGGCGCTCACGGGAACAGGCGTTGCCGCGGTCGCGGTCGCGGGGGTGGTCACGGCATACCTCCAAGGGGGCGGTCTCGGGGTCCCGGATCCGCAGCGGTCAGCACTGGCTCTGACGCCGATGCACCGCCGGCGGATCCGTCCTCGAGCAGTTCCTCGTCGAAGTCGCGCGCCACGAGCTGGCGGAGCTGGTCAAGGGACGGGGCGTCGACCTCGCGCAGCCGCCAGGCGTGCGCGCCGATGGCGGCCTCGAGGGCGTTGCGGGCGAACCTGCCGTTGCCGAAGCTGCTCCCGCGTGGCGTGCGGCCGAGCACCTCCCGGAACCGCTCGGTGGCCTCGGGCAGCAGCTCGTAGTCGGCGTCCCCCGCGAGCTTGACCAGGATCGACTCCAGCTCGTCGTCGCTGTAGTCCTCGAACTCGATCGTCGTGCGGAACCGGCTGGCGAGCCCGGGGTTCGCGCCGATGAACGCCTCCATCGGCGCCGGGTAGCCGGCGACGATGACGACGAGGTCGTCGCGCCGGTCCTCCATCTCCTTGACGAGGGTGTCGACCGCCTCCTGGCCGTACTGGTCACCCTGTGGCCCGGCGCCCGTGAGGCTGTAGGCCTCGTCGATGAACAGCACCCCACCCGCCGCGGACGCGACGACCTCGGCGGTCTTGGTCGCGGTCTGGCCGAGGTAGCCGGCCACCAGCTCGGAGCGGTCGACCTCGACGAGCTGGCCGCGGGACAGCAGGCCCAGGGCCTGGTAGATGCCGCCCACCAGCCGCGCCACCGTCGTCTTGCCGGTGCCGGGGTTGCCGGTGAACACCAGGTGGCGGGTGATGGAGGGGCTCTTCAGACCCGCGTCGGTGCGCAGGCGCTCGATGCGCAGCACGGCCACCTGGCGGTGGACCTCGCGCTTGACCCGCTGCAGCCCCACCAGGGCGTCGAGCTCGGCCAAGAGCTCGTCGAGGCTCCGCGCCGGCGCGGGTGCGGGCGTCGCCGTGGCCGTGGTCGCCGGGCCCGACGCCTGCAGTCCGGTATGCCGCGTGGGCGTCGCCGTGGGGTTCTCCAGGGTCGTCGTTGCCGGGGTCGGGGCCGCCGGGGTCGGGGCCGTTGGTGAGGACGCCGGGGCGGACGAAACGCGGGGGACGGCTGAGAGCTGGGCGGCGGCCGCCACGGAGGCATTGCCGATGACGCGCATGGTCGGCTCGCCGAGCTTGCAGGCCGCGGAGGCGACCTCGGCCAGCGCCTCGGCGTAGGCGCGGGCTGACGGGGACCCTTGTGCGACAAGGGCGCTCAGCGACGCCGTGGGGGACTCGCGCCAGCGACGCCCCCGGCTCGCCGCATCGAAGAAGTCCTGCGTGGAGGCGTCGCCGACGGCCCGCGCCCAGTCCGAGGCCGCCCCCGGGGCCGACTCGGCGACGGCCGCCGCGAGGCAGAGCGCCTCGGACCGCGCAGCGATCGGGTCCAGCCCTGCGCTCGAGGCCAGCGCCGCCGCGACGTCGACTGCCTCGCCCAGGCTCGATGGGCTCATGAGGCGTCCCGTCCAGCCGGGGGCTGGAGCCGTTCGAGGCTGCCGGTGTCCTCGTCCGGGGACGTGGCAGCCTGCACGTCGGGCACGTCGGGCACGTCCGGCATGGCCGGCGCGGCCGGGATGGTTGGCGTGCCCGGCATCGCCGGCACCGGCGTGGCGTCCATGTTGAGCGACCCGCCCGACGAGGCGGTGCCGAACTTCTCGGCCAGGAACCGCCCGTGAGCCACGAGCGCGGCGGCATCGTCGCGGCATACCGCGTCGTAGACCTTGTCCATCGTCGAGGCGAGGAGGTCGAGCTGGTCGATGAGCACCATGAGCGAGGACTTGCCGCGGTCGACCGGCCGACTGTCCGCGAACTGCCTCGGGAGGCGCAGATAGCCGCCGACCGCCTCGGGGAGGTAGTCGGTCGCGGTGGCCATCACGGAGTACGCCTGGGGACTCCCGGCGCCGAGGCTCTGGAGCCGGGGAATGGTGTCGCGCACGACCCGGTCGACCCGCCTGACCCGTGAGGCGACCGGCGCGGGCACGGCGCCGCCCGCCACCATCGTCTCGACGCGGTCGAGGGCCGCGAAGAGGTCGTCGCTGGTCGGCACCGGGGGTACGCGGAAGCCCTTGTCGCCGACCGGCTGTTGCGGCCGGCGCAGGAGGCGATCCCAGAACCCACCCGACATGTGCTCACTATCCCCCACGCCACCTCTCAGCGTCGTGCACCCACTGAATTGCCCAGGTCCAACGAGCCGTGCGCAACCTGTTGGTCCTGGCGCTCGACCCGGTCGAGGTACGACCGCGACTTCCCGACCTCGGTCTCGAGCGTGCCGATGGTGGCGGCCATGGTGTCCAGGGCCTGCACCTTGAAGGTGTCGATGGCATCCATCGTGGCGTAGATGTTCTGGAACGCCGCCTGCAGCTGGGGCAGGCCGATGGTGGCCGAGGCGGCCTGCTCCTGGATGCGCACGGAGTTGTCGCGCAGCATCTCGCTGGTGCGCTCGATCATGCCGGAGGTCGTGGTGTTGAGGGCCGAGATCTGCTCGAGCACGAGCTTCTGGTTGCTCAGGGCCTGCGCCACGATGACCGCGGTCCGCAGCGCTGACACGGTCGTCGTCGACGCCCGGTCGACGCCCTTGATCAGCTCGATGTTGTTCTTGATGACGACGTCGATGGCCAGGTAGTTCTGGATCGAGACGGCCAGCTGGGTGAGCAGGTCCTGGTGCTTCTGGCGGACGTAGAACAGCACGTCGTCGCGAAGCGCGGTCGCCTTGTCGGGGTCGGTCGCCTCGAGGTCGGCGATGCGAGCGGCGAGGTGGGCGTCGAGCCGCTCGGCGACGTAGACGTACTGGTTGAGCCGGGCCATGGAGTCCCACAGCAGCTGCTTCTCCAGGTTCAGGGCGGCGTTGTCCTTGCCCAGCTCGTCCTGGCCGTCGCGCAGGGAGTGGAGGATGCCGTCCAGATGGCTCTGCGCCGACTGGTACTTGCGGAAGTAGTCGGCGACCTTGTCGCCGAAGGGGACCATGCCGAGCAGCTTGCGGGCGCCCGTCGCCTCCTTCGGGTCGAGGTCCTCGATCGTCCGGCGCAGCTCGAGCAGGGTCGCGCCGACCGTGGAGCCCTCGGCGAGACCGCCCTCCTGGAGCGCCTTCACGGGGGCCTTGAGCAGGCGGTTCGAGGTCTCGGCAGCCTGGCGGATGTCGCCGTCGCCCATCGTTCGCACATCGGCCGACTTGGCGGCGAACCCCGGTGACCTGGGGGCCTCGGACAGCAGTGCCTCGAGGTAGGCGTCGACCTTGGCGTCCAGGGCCGGCAGGGCGGCGGCGTCGACAGCCGGCGCCATCCTGGGGGCGGCTGTGGCCTGGACCGGAGCCGGCGCAGTGGGCGCGGTCAGCGTCAGGGTCGCCCCCTGCGCAGTCGGGGGCTGGAGCGGTCCTGGCTGTGTGTCGGTCATGACGGTTCGTCTCCTCCGCAGTGCCGATGGCCCGGCTCGCTGTCCTTGTTGACGAACGGCCAATGTACGCGGTTCCCGCGGCGCTGTTCGGGGAATGGGTGCCCATGCCTCCATGGTGCTCACGCCCATTCGCGCCGTCTGTGCCGGACGTGACACAAGGACGGCCCCGTCCACCCAGCTGCCAGTGACAGGACGCTTCCGCAGGAGAACACTCGTGGTCATGGACCGACGGTGGCGCGTCGTGGCGGGGGCCGTCGCGCTGCTCGCCGCCGTGGTGGCCTGCGGGGGCGATGCGAAATCGCCGTCGACCGCCACCTCACCCATCGGCCATTCCACCGCTTCCTCCGCGCCTCCTGCCACTGCCACCGCCACTGCCACTGGACGCCCCGACCACCCCATTGGAGTCATGGCGATCGGGCACTCCGGGCTGACCGGTTTCCAGTCGGACCCCAAGAGTCCCGCGACGAACACTGCGGCGAACTCCTGGGCCACCGGATCCAACCCGGCAGTTCGCAGCGTCTATCAGCGCCTGCTCGAAGCCAGACCCGAGACGAGCATCAACGTGGTCAACTCAGCCCGGAATGCGGTCACGGCCGAGAGGCTCGTCGACCAGGCGACTGCGGGCCTCGCGCGGCTGCCCTACCCGGCCCTCGTGCTCGTGCAGATCGTGGGCACTGACCTGCGTTGCGACGGTACCGATCCAGAGCACTACCCCGAATTCCGCGCGTCCGTAAGGCAGGCCGTGCAGATGATCGTCGAGGCCTCGCCCGAGACCAGCGTCCTGCTGATCGGCGACCCCGGCCGGCCGGCAGGCTATGCGGCAGCCATCATGGCCCTGCCGAACACGCCCCCGGACGTCATCGGAACGAGGCCCTGCAAGCTCTTCTCGGCGAACCGCACCGTCAACCACGCTGAGGTCGCGCGCGTGACGGGCCTGCTCGCGGCATACGAGGCCCAGCTGGCCAAGGCGTGCCAGGGCATCCGCCAGTGCCACACCGACGGCGGCGCGGCCGCGCGGATGGCGATGCAGGTCGAGGACTACGGCGAGGACCTTCGTCATCCCTCGATCGCAGGCCATGCGAACCTCGCGGCCGCCGAATGGCCGGTGGTCGCCTCGGTCCTCCACCTGGGGTGAATCTGCGATGACTCCTTACTGGACAAGAAGATCGCGCACCGCTGGGTCCAGAACGCAACGAGCCCGGCTGAGCCTCAGCTGCTCCCCTGTCGACGTCGCCGGACGACCATGCCGACCAGACCAGCCACCGCCAGCACGAGTCCGAGCTGGACGACGTAGAAGACCAAGGCCACACCCGGGCCGGACGGGTCTCCGCGGTAGGTCAGCTTGAGGCTGATCTCCCCCAGGACCGTCAACACCACGGCCCCCACCACTACCGAGCCCAGCAGCACCAACCACTCACCGAGGCGACCCAGCAGGAACCCCCACGCGAGCGTGGCCACACCCGCGCCGATGGCCACCAGGATCCCGAGGGCATCCGAGGTGGGGTACCCGACCTGGTCCCAGACCATGCCCAGCGTCGGCGGGGCACAGAGGCACACGAGCCACGCCAACCCCCACGCCCAGAATCCTGATCGCCTCATGACGGGGACCTCCGTCGTCGGGTAGCCGCCCCACAGCGCGGTGCCGCCGGTCCGTGGGCATTGGCCCCGATCGTCCACCTCGCGCGCCGCGACGGCAACGCGAGCTCCGGGACGAGACTCCCAGCGGCCCCACGCTCCTATCCTGTGCCGCATGGAGATGGAGTTCAGCGGTGAGATCTGGTTCTGGAAGGGTCCTTCGCCGTTCCACTTCGTCACCGTGCCCGAGGAGCTCTGTGATGCGCTCGACGCGACGGCCGGGTTGGTGAGCTACGGCTGGGGGATGATCCCGGTCCAGGTCCGGATCGGCGACACCGGTTGGAAGACCTCGCTCTGGCCCAAGGACGGCCGCTACATCGTGCCGCTCAAGGACACCGTGCGCCGGGCCGAGGGGCTCGAGCTCGGCACGACCACGACGGTCCGGCTGGTCGTCGACGTCTGACGGCGCGGGCGCCGGGCCACGCGGCATACAGGCACATCCAACTCAGGTGAACGGGCAGAAACGCTGTGAATATCGGTTGAAAGCCCCCACTGGGCTGCGGGCGGGCGTACCTTCGCCCCATCCCCCGCAGCCCCACCTGCCCCAACCGTCGCCGGCCGAGGCAGACCAGTTCCTTAGGACCGGCATGACCTCACGCCCCCGCTCCGTGACCTTCCGCCGACTCACGATCGCCGCGCTGGCCAGTGCGCTCGGCGCCGCGCCCGTCCTGGCGACGACCGGCAGTGCCGACGCCGCCGTGCCGACCGCCACCACCACGTACGTCACGACCGCGGCGGACACCCGGATCGCGACGAAGCTGCAGGCCCGGGTCACGACCACGCGCTTCGGCACGTCGTTCACCGGTGCCGTCATCGACGCCGCGAGCGGCAAGGTCGTGTGGAGCAAGAACGGCGGCACCGGCTACATGCCCGCCTCCACGACCAAGTGGGTGACGGCCACTGACGCGCTGCGGGTCTTCGGCGCGTCGTACCGGTTCACGACGAGGGTCAAGCGCGGCTCGCAGGCGGACCAGGTCATCCTCATCGGCTCGGGCGACCCCGCCTTCTCGTCGGCTCAGCTCACGGCCCTCGCGAAGACCACGGCGGCCGCCATGAAGGCGCGTGGACAGCTGCGCGTCCGGCTGTATGCCGACGACACCCTCTTCGCGGCGCCCACCCTGGCGACGGGGTGGCGTTCGACGTACATCCCGGCCGACACCACGTGGCTGCGGGCCCTGGTCGTCGACGGGCGGCAGGTCTCCGACACCAGCATCGACGCGGCCAACCTGTTCGCGGCCAAGCTCAAGACCTACGGCCTCACGGTCACCCGGATCGGCCGTGGCACCGCGACGTCGACCAACCCGGTGCTGGCCACCTCGGCCGGGCAGACCGTCAGCCAGATCGTGTCGCGGATGATGCTCGAGTCCGACAACGAGCACGCCGAGGCGCTGCACCGCCTGGTCGGCATCAAGCTGGGCTACGGCAAGACGTGGACCGCGGCGAGGTCGGCGCAGACGGCCCGGCTTCGGAGCGAGGGCCTGTCCGCCAACGCGCTCTATGACGGGTCGGGACTGTCGCGCAGCGACCGCCTCACCGGGTTGCAGCTCGCACGACTCGTGACCAACGTGTTCGAACCCGCCAACGCGACCCCCTTCGCCCTCCTGCGCAGCAACGCCGGCCTGCCGGTCTCTGGTCAGACGGGCACCCTGCGGGCGTCCTGGGGACGGTTCACCGCGTCGACCTCGAAGTGCGCCGTCGGCAAGGTCCACGCCAAGACCGGCACCCTGAGCGACGCGGTCGCGCTGAGCGGCTGGACCGTCGGCACGGACGGGCGAGTCAAGGCCTTTGCCTTCGTCGTCAACGGAAAGCCCACGTCGACGACGGTCCTGCGCCAGAACATCGACATGCTCGCGGCGACCGTCACCGGCTGCTACTGAGCGGTTGGACCCGGCTGCTGCGGGCCGACTGGTCAGGCCTGACTGGTCAAGCCTGGCTGGTCCCGCCGGGCTCCCGCTGCTCGCGAGCCCGACGGGCCGCGGCGACCTTGGCGGCCCGCTTGCGCTCGAGCCGGCGGTGCGGGTCCTCGGCCTCGCCCAGCTGCGCCGGCCCGTACAGGTGCATGCCGAGCACCTTGACGCGGTAGGCGATCCGATAGCCCAGCGACAGTCCCTCGCGGTCAGCCTTGCGACTCATTGCTCACTCCCCATTGCCTCGGTGCACCTGCCCCGTACGGGCTCGGCCTGGTCTCGGACATTTGTTAGTGCCCTAACTACCTGTGCACTAACGATAGCCCCCGATCCCCTAGACTCGAAATCGTGACCACCCGCGCAGCCCCCTCGACCACCACACCGGTCGACCTGCTCAAGCTCGACCGGCAGGTCTGCTTCGCCCTGGCGGTCGCGTCGCGCAACGTGATCGCGCTCTACCGGCCACTGCTCGAGCCCATGGGCCTGACCCATCCGCAGTACCTCGTCATGCTGGCCCTCTGGGAGGACTCACCGCTGCGCGTCAGCGACCTCGCGCACCGCCTCAGCCTGGAGCCGGCGACGCTCTCGCCACTGCTCAAACGCCTCGAAGCCAGCGGCATGGTCAGCCGCGACCGCGACCCCCTCGACGACCGCGCCCTGGCGGTCTCCCTCACCAGGAAGGGCGCGGCCGCCCGCAAGCGGGCCGAACGCATCCCGCCGGCGATCATCGACCGCCTCGGCATGAGCCTCACCGCCCGATCAGGATGACCGCGAAGATCGGCACGTTCATGAGTCCCCTTGTGCCCGGATGACTCGATCGTCCGGCACGCTGGGTCTGGGTCGATGGCCCACAGATTTCCAGCCATTCCTGTGTTGACACTCGAACATCTGTTCGAATACAGTCAGGTATGGCCATCGCACCGCTCCATCCTTCGCCACCGTTGCCGGTGGCCGATGGGGTGCGTCAGGTGCACTCGGTCCTCGACCAGTGCGAGGGCGTCGAGGAGCTGTCAGGGCAGGAGGCGTCTGGCCTGATCGACGAGGTCGCGAGGGCCGTGACCCGGTTGGAGGCCATGAAGCTGTCCCTCGTGGCAGTCGTGGACAAGGCAGACGTGGCCGCGGACGCGGGGATGACGGGCACGGCCGCCTGGCTGGCGGCGCGGTCTCGCCGCGACGGCGCGTCGGCCGCCAAGGACGTGCGGCTGGCGACCGCCCTCGACGAGGGGCTACCGGCGACCAGAGAGGCCCTGAGCGAGGGGGCCCTGTCGACCGAGCACGCGCACGTGATCGCCCGCACCACTGAGCAGTTGCCGGCGGGACTGGACGTCACCGAACGGGCCGCGATCGAGCAGTCCCTCGTCGCCGTGGCGAAACGCGTCGACCCGGCCGCGCTGCGCAAGAGGGCCCGCAGGGCTCTCGAGGCAGCGAAGCGGGAACAGGCCGAGGTCGACGCCCACGAGGACGAGCTCCTGCGCGCCGAGGAGGACCGTGCGCTGGCCGCGACCAGGCTGACGATGCACGACAACCAGGACGGCACCGTGACGGGGCACTTCACGGTGCCGACCCTGGCCGGCCAGATCCTGAAGAAGGTGGTCCAGCAGATCGCCTCACCGCGCCGGTTCGCCCAGCGAGCCGCGAAGGACGCGAAGGCCCAGGCGGCTTCGGGGGGCACCGAGCTGACCGCCGCCGAGACCGCCGAGGCGACGTGGGCTGCGTTCCGGGCCGAGGAGCTGGACTGGTCGCAGAAGTACGGCCGAGCGTTCGTCGAGCTGCTGGAGCACCTGCCCACCGACCACCTGTCCGGCAAGGTCAACGCGACCATCCTGGTCACCCTCGACCACGACAAGCTCAAGGCCGCGGTGGGAGCAGCCCACCTCGATACCGGCCACGACGTCTCCGCGTCCGAGGCGCGGCGACTGGCCTGCGGGGCGGGGATCGTCCCGGCGGTCCTCGACGGCGAGTCCCAGGTCCTCGACCTCGGCCGGTCCCAGCGCTACTTCACGGAGGCGCAACGCGTCGCGCTCGCGCTGACCTACGACACCTGCGCCGCTGACCACTGCGATCGGCCCTACGCCTGGACCGAACACCACCATGAGGATCCGTGGGCGACGGGCGGACGGACCGATCTCGACCTGGCAGTCCCCCTCTGCGGCTACCACCACAAACGGATCCACGACCCCGGCTACCACCACCGCGTCTTCCGTGAGGGCACCGGTCGCAAACGGGTCACCTTCGTGAAGCGGACATAGACGACCCTGCACTTGCTGAGGGGTGCCCCGGTCGAAAGACTCAGCCATGACCGATGACCAGTGGTTCCGCGAAGCCGTCGTGTACCAGATCTATCCCCGCAGCTTCCAGGACTCCAACGGTGACGGCATCGGTGACGTCCCAGGGATCATCAGTCGGCTCGACTACCTCGAACAGCTCGGCGTCGACGTCGTGTGGCTGTCGCCGATCTACACGAGCCCTCAGGACGACAACGGCTACGACATCGCCGACTACCAGGATATCGACCCGACGTTTGGGACCCTCGCGGACGTGGACTCGCTGATCGAGCAGGCGCACTCGCGCGGCATACGCCTCGTCATGGACCTCGTCGTGAACCACACGTCCGACGAGCACCCGTGGTTCGTGGAATCCCGCTCCAGCAAAGACAACCCGAAGCGCGACTGGTACTGGTGGCGGCCAGGTGGTGACGGGGACGCGGCTGCGGGCGAGGTGGGCGCGGAGCCCAACAACTGGGAGTCGTTCTTCAGCGGACCCGCCTGGGAGCTCGACGAGGCGTCGGGCGAGTACTACCTGCACTTGTTCAGCCGCAAGCAGCCCGACCTCAACTGGGAGAACCCGGAGGTCCGCGAGGCGGTCTACGCGATGATGCGCTGGTGGCTCGATCGGGGCATCGACGGCTTCCGCATGGATGTCATCAACATGATCTCGAAGGTGACCTCGCTGCCCGATGGGAAGCCGCTCCCTGGCGACTCGGCGCTCGGCGACGGGACACCCCACTTCCTCAACGGTCCCCGGATCCACGAGTTCCTCCAGGAGATGCACGCGTCGGTCTTCGAGGGACGGGCCGAGAAGCTGCTCACCGTCGGCGAGATGCCCGGGGTCACGGTCGAGGACGCGATCCTCTACACCGACCCGTCCCGGCGCGAGGTGGACATGGTGTTCCAGTTCGAGCACGTCGGCCTCGACATCGGGGCCCACAAGTGGGACCGCAGCCGGGTCGACCTGCGTGACCTCAAGACCTCGCTGGGTCGGTGGCAGGAAGGCCTCGCGGAGGTCGGCTGGAACTCGCTCTACTGGAACAACCACGACCAGCCGCGCGCGGTGTCGCGGTTCGGCTCCGACGCGGCCGAGCACCGCGTCGCGTCGGCCAAGCTGCTCGGGACGGTGCTGCACCTGCACCGCGGGACGCCGTACGTCTACCAGGGCGAGGAACTCGGCATGACCAACGTGCCGTTCGCGACGGCCGACGACTTCCTGGACATCGAGTCGGTCAACTACTACCGGTTGGCGGCTGGAGCCGGTGGCGACGTCGAGGAGATCCTCGTCAACCTGCGACTCGGAAGCCGCGACAATGCCCGCTCCCCCATGCAGTGGGACGATGGCGCCCATGCGGGGTTCACGACCGGAAAGCCATGGGCCGCAACGAATCCCAACTACACCGAGATCAACGCAGCCGCCGCGGTGGCCGACCAGGACTCCGTCTTCCACCACTACCGGCGCCTCATCGAGCTGCGCCACTCCGAGCCGGCCATCGCGCACGGCGACTTCACGATGATCGCGCCCGACCACAAGACGCTCTACGCCTTCACCCGTTCCCACGCGGGCACGGACCTGCTGGTCCTGGCCAACTTCTCCGGCGACGACCTCGACCTGTCCGGCGCAGTCACCGATCTCGACCGATGGTCCGGGGCGGACCTGCTGCTCGGCAACCTGGGCGATCCCGCGTCGCCCACCGCCCCCCTCCGCCCGTGGGAAGCCCGCCTCCTCAAACTTTCGTAGCTCTGTGCCCGAATCGCCTTCCACTGGAACGGCGCCCGCCCTATCGTCGCCCCCAGAAAGAGGGGGCATGGTGAGCGAACGTCCGGACCAGAAGCGCATGCGACTGCGGTATGCCGGCGCGTGCCGCCTGTGCGCCGTGGAGGTCGCGCAGGGAGTGACCGCCGTGTACGAACGACAAACCCGTTCTGTGCTGTGCCTTGGGTGTGCCGATCTGGGACCGCTCGAGGAGGGCACCACAAGTCCGTCCCTGGCGAGCGATGCGAGTCCGGCGCTGGACATGATCGGCGCGGCCCGCGTGTTCGAAACTGTCGCGACGCTTCCCCCGGAAGCCGAGATCAGTTACACGCAAGGGGCGGCGGGTCTCTCGGCTCGTCGCGAGCATGACCGTCGTCATGCGAAGCGAGAAGATCGGATCCGCGCTGCCCACCCGAAGCTCGGTGGCCTGATCCTCGCACTCAGCGACGACCCGCAGTCGACCAACGCGTGGGCCCGAGGCGCAGTCGGTGAGGAACTGCTGGGTGGCCGGTTGGATGCGATGGCCGGACCCCTCGTTCGGGTGATGCACGACCGCCGGATTCCGCGCAGCAAAGCCAACCTCGACCACATCGCGGTTTGTCCCTCGGGTGTCTTCGTGATCGACGCCAAGCGGTATCGAGGACGCCCCACGCTGCGGGTCGAGGGGGGCATCCTGCGGCCGAGGGTCGCGAAGTTGATGGTGGGCCGGCGCGACTGCACCAAGCTCGTTGACGGCGTCCTCAAGCAAGTCGCGCTGGTGGCGGACGCGACGAGCGCCAAACACCCAGAGGTGCCAGTGCTGGGGATGCTCTGCTTCGTTGACGCGGACTGGCCGCTCATCGGCGGCAGCTTCAGCGTGCGCGACGTCTTCGTGGGTTGGCCGAAGAAGGCCGCTGCACGCCTGCAGGAGGATGGGTCGTTTGACGAAGGCGCGATCGCGTCGGTGGCCCGCACGATCGCGGCCGCCTTTCCGCCAGCCTGAGGCGTCCCTCGCTGGCGCGTGGCGTGGCGGCAATTCTGGGCAATCTGCCCATCCGCGTGGGTTCGTTGTGCCACGCTTCTTTGCGTGATTCGAGCAGAACTTGGGTTGGGGATCCTCGGGACGGCGTTGTGGATCTATTGCCTCTTCGACGTGATCATGACCGATGAGTCGCGCATCCGGAACCTGCCCAAGGTGACGTGGATCTTCATCGTGCTCGTGACCTCCGTGGTCGGTGCCGTCGCCTGGCTCGTGGCCGGACGACCGCAGGGACCAGCGCGGAGCTTGCCCTACAAGGGCAACACCGGTGCGGCGTACCCGGAGTACGAGCGACCGGGGCGGTTCGTCGCGACCAACCCGGATGACGACGCCGCGTTCCTGCGGCAGGTGCGGGAGCGCGCCGAGGCGCAGCTGAAGGAAGCCAAGCACCAACGGCTGGAGCGCGAGCGGCTCGAGGCGGAAGACCGCGAGCGTCGGCGCCGCAAGGCGGACGATGGAGGGGCGGGAGACAGCGAGCCCGAGCCGGTCGACCCGGCCTAGCCGTTCAGTCTCAGCGCCCGGTGGATCCGGTCGCGTCGCGCAGGGCTGCCAGCACCTTGGAGTCGATGCCGTCGGGGCTCAGTCGCATCTCGTAGTTGGCTTCGCCGGCCCAGCCGGTCAGGGCCTGCGTCACCTCGCCGTGGAAGCCCAGCAGCGCAAGCCTTCGGCCCACCTCGTCGGCGAGGGCGCCAGTCTCGTCCGACCAGGGCAGCACGACCTCGGGGCCGCCGAAGACGAGGTCGTTCAGCCGCAACAGCCTCGCCAGCTCCTGTGGCGCAGCCGAGTGGTCGTCGACCCGGATGTCGGCGAGCACCCCGCAGTGGTCGTACCCGGCGCCGGGCAGCACGGCATACAGGGCAGCGCCCTGGCGGCCCCGCGAGTCGCCGCCAGCGGCATCGCCGGCCAACAGTGCCTCGACGAGCCGGTCGGTGAGGGAGGCGCCGGCGGATCCGAGCCACGCGCCCTCCATCGCCGCCACCACATCGGGGCCGGTGAGGATGTTGCCCTGGATCGAGTAGCCGCCGGTGCCCTCTCGACCGCTGACACCGCCGGCCCAGTCCATGCACGAGCCACCGGTGTAGGTCGCCTGCGAGTCGAGGCCCACCACCCCGAGCTGGCGGTGGGCACGGTCACCATCAGGGGAGGTGCACGCGACGACAGCCTCGTCGGCGGACGCTCCCCCAGCGAGGGCGTCCAGGGCCAGGGCCCGATACCCCACCCGCGCCATCGCCTGGGTCGCCACGGCTCCGACACCCAGGCGAGCCTGCGGGACGACCGCCCCGACGAAGGGGAACTTGCTCGCGACGGCTACCCCGAAGCCCTCACCCACCTGGCCGACGATCGAGAAGGTCATTCGCCGACCGTAGCGACTGGGACGCGACGATTGGGAGTCTGCGATTGGGAGTCGACGTGGCTCACCTGTGAGAATGGGGCATGGCCGCGAAAACGACCAGGACCAAATCAACGAAGACGTTTCTGACCTGGACCACCCTCGCGCCACTGATAGCCATCCTCGCCCTCGTGCTCACGTGGGGTCGACACCTCGGCACCCTGCCCGTCCTCGTCGTCGCGGTGGCCCTCGCGGCCGCCGTCCTGGCCGCGGTCCACCATGCCG
Organism: Pedococcus sp. P2_E5; assembly: GCF_056403895.1. Classification (NCBI taxonomy): domain Bacteria; kingdom Bacillati; phylum Actinomycetota; class Actinomycetes; order Micrococcales; family Intrasporangiaceae; genus Pedococcus; species Pedococcus sp. P2_E5. Next base: position 7,572 of record NZ_JBFUEP010000001.1, on the reverse strand, counting down.
AGGTCGTCGCGCACCGCGTCGGCGAACCTTTCGGATCGCTCGTCCTCGCCGTGGCCGTCACGATCATCGAGGTGGCCCTCATCGTCACGCTGATGGTCAGCGGCGGCAACGACACCCAGTCGCTCGCCCGCGACACCGTCTTCGCGGCGGTCATGATCACCTGCAACGGCATCGTCGGGCTGTCGCTGTTCCTGGGTGCCGTGAAGTACCGGCTCATCTCGTTCAACGCCGAGGGCACCGGCGCGGCCCTGGCCACCGTGACCACGCTGGCGGTCATGACCATGGTGGTGCCGACGTTCACGACGAGCGCGCCCGGGCCGGAGTTCTCCAGCTCGCAGCTGGCCTTCGCGGCGGTGATCTCGCTGGCGCTCTACGGGATGTTCGTGTCGACGCAGACGAGACGCCACCGTGACTTCTTCCTCCCCGTGAGCCACGACGGGACGCCGCTCGAGGACGAGCACGCCGACCCGCCCAGCGACCGCGAGACCCTGCAGAGCGTCGGGCTGCTGCTCGTGTCGCTCGTCGCGGTGGTCGGTCTGGCCAAGGTCGAGTCACCCGCCATCGAGTCGGCTGTGGCGGCGGCAGGCTTCCCGCAGTCGTTCGTCGGCGTCGTCATCGCCCTGCTCGTGCTGCTGCCCGAAACCCTCGCAGCCGCCCGCGCCGCCCGCGGCAACCGGATCCAGACCAGCCTGAACCTCGCGCTCGGCTCGGCCATGGCCAGCATCGGCCTGACCATCCCCGCCATCGCGATCGCGTCCATCTGGCTCGACGGCCCGCTCCTGCTGGGCCTCGGCCCCACCCAGATGGTGCTGCTGGCCCTCACCGTCGTCGTCAGCGTGCTGACCGTGGTGCCTGGTCGCGCGACGCGGCTGCAGGGTGGGGTGCACCTCGTGCTGCTCGCCGCGTTCGTGTTTCTTGCGGTCAATCCCTAGCTTCGCCGTCAACCCCTGGGCCCAGCCACCCCCCTCGCTGTATGCCGCGGCGCGGAGGTGGGCACGCGGCATACCGTGGGTGGATGGTCACCATCGAAGCCGTGCTGGGTGACATCACCACCCAACACGTCGACGCCATCGTGAACGCCGCGAACTCGCAACTGCTCGGTGGGGGTGGGGTGGACGGTGCGATCCACGCCGCGGCGGGGCCGCGGCTGCTCGAAGCCTGTCGGGCGCTCCGCAACACCACCCACCGGGGCGGGCTCGACGTGGGAGACGCCGTGGCGACGACCGCGGGCGACCTTCCCGCGCGATGGGTGATCCACACCGTCGGCCCGAACCGGCACCGCGGGCAGACCGACCCAGCGCTCCTGGCGTCCTGTCTTACCCGCAGCCTCGAGGTGGCCCGTGAGGTCGGTGCCCGCAGCATCGCGTTCCCGGCGGTCAGCGCCGGCGTCTACGGCTGGGACCCGGCCGAGGTGGCCCGGATCGCGGTCGAGGCCGTGCGCGCGAGTCTTGCCGGCGAGCCAGGTGCAGGAGCGGATGAGGGAATCGAGCTCGTGCGGTTCGTGCTGTTCAGCCGAGCGACGCTGGCCACCTTCGAGGCAGCCCTCTCCGACTGAGCGGGTGCAGCCGGCTCGTCAGGCTCCGGCGCTCATCGCCTCGTGGTCGCCGTTGAGAGCGGCTTCGATCAGCTGGCCGATGACCTCGGGCGAGTGGGCGCCGGAGAGGGCCACCCGTCGGTTGGCCATGAAGAACGGCACGCCGGAGACGCCGATGTCGACGGCTGCCTCCTCGTCGGCGCGCACGTGGTCGGCGAACAGGTCACTGGCCAATACCGCCGACACCCGACGTCCGTCGAGCCCAGCCTCGGCGCCGAGGCGCTGCAGGGTCTCGATGTCGTCGATCAGCTTGCCCTCGGAGAAGTGCGCGCTGTAGAAGCGTTCGAGCACCGCAGCCTGCAGAGCCGGGCCGCCCTGGGCCAGGCCGAGCGCGACCAGCCGGTGCGCGTCGAACGAGTTGGCCCGCAGCTGCTTGTCGACGTCGATCTCGACCCCGTCGGGACGGCCGGTCACGGCGGGGCGCTCCGCGATCTCACGAGCGCCCGCCAGGTCGGTGCCGTAGCGCTGCGCCAGCCACGCGAGCACCGTCTCGCCGTCGCCGTGCGTGACGTGGTGGTCGAGCTCGAACGCGTGGTAGGTCACGGTGACCTCGTGCGGGTGGGCACTCTCCGCGATCGCCAGCTCCAGCCGTCGCTTGCCGATGTAGCACCACGGGCAGACCACGTCCGCCCAGACGTCGATCTCCACCGCGTTCGAGCGGTCGTCGTTGGTCTGGTGTGGGTCGTTCATCCATCCATCCTCACACGACCGCGCAAGTCGGGCGTATGCCGCACGGCTGGCCCCGCGGCATACCCCGGACCGGGTGGGGACGGGACGCCGCAGGCCCCCACCCGCCGAAGCGGGAGGGGGCCTGCGGACCGTGGCTCGGCGCTGAGGCCAGCCTCAGGTCAGGGGCGACCGTAGGTGACGTTCGAGGACCAGATGGAACGCAGCGCGACGGCCTGGCCGCTGCGCGGGGAGTCCCACATCTTGCCGTTCCCGGCGTAGATGCCCACGTGGTATGCGGGGCTGCCGAAGAACACGAGGTCACCCGGCTGCGGGTTGGACACGCGGGTGGTGGCTGCGCGCTGCTGCTCGGCGGTGCGCGGCAGGCTGATGCCGACCTTGCCGAAGACGTACTGCGTGAAGCCGGAGCAGTCGAAGCCGGTCGACGGGCTGGTGCCGCCGTAGGAGTACATCAGGCCTTCGTACTGGGCCGCGATGGCGAGCACGCCACCGGCAGCCGGCTTGAGGCTGGTGTAGTCGCGTGCCGTCGAGCGGCTCGCGGTCGCCGAGCTGCTGCGGTCGGCCGTGGCCGCCACGGGAACCACGACGGGCTTGGGCTTGGGCTTGGCGGTCGCCTTGAAGCCGATGACACCGAAGGCGTTGGTCGCCGTCGGGGCTGCGGTCTCGGGCGCCTGCACCGCGACGGGCGCGGTGACGGTGGCGCTCTTGGCAACCGACGTCGGGCTGGCCGAGGCAGCAGAGGCGGGAAGGGCGAACGAGGCGACGAGACCACCGGAAGCGGCGATGACCGCTGAGGTCTTGACTGCCGGCTGCGCGGCGCTGGCCACGATGTCGGACAACTCGGAAACGGGATTGAAGCGGCCCGGCGCGCGGTGGCGGCCAGAACTGTGTGAAGCCACGATGGATGAACCTCCGGCGCCTACGAGGTGAGCTGTCGGGTTCGGGTGGAGGTAGATCACCCGGCCTCCACGGTTGCCACCCGACCTTGCGGGCGCGTACGTGGGGGCTTCACCCCGAGGACCAACTCGAAACGAGCTGGCCCAAAAGTGGGTCCCCCGCTCCTGCCAAGCGGTTTGTACTGAATGACTCGGGCGTGGTGACAGGACTAGGCGTTCCCACATCGAGCCGGTTCACCCAGGGGCGAGTGAACCGGAGCCACCGTACACAAGCCGTCTGGGAATGTCACGTTGAGGTCACGGCAGCCCCAAGAGAGTCCATCGCCACGTCAGGGGCACCTGTGCGTTCGTGCTCAGGAAACGGGCAGGTCAGCAGGGATCGGACACGCCGAGGCGCTCAGATGAGCGGTCGCGGCAAACCCTTCAGACCAGGACACACCGGTCAGACCGGGCCACGCCTGTCACACCAAAGCGCCCCGGTCACACCAACGCCCGCCTGTCACACCAAAGCGCCGAACACGTGCTGCGCCACCTCGTCGGGCAGCGAGACGCCGGTGGACTCGGGCGCGCCCTCGCGGACCGCGACCACGCGGCCGTCGGCGCGGTGCACCCGCACCCGCTCGCCGGGCAGCAGCCGCGCGACGGTGAGCAGGCTCAGCGCCTCGTGGTCGACCTGGACCGGTTCGCCGATCCGGCGCACGAGCACCGTCTCGGGGGAGTCGCCGGCCAGCTCGGTCAGGGTGCGCAGCCCGAAGCGGAAGTCCTCGGTCGGCTCCTCCTCACCCAGCTCGTCGAGGCCCGGGATGGGGTTGCCGTACGGGGAGTCGTGGTGGTCCTTGAGCATCGCCAGGATCTTGCGCTCGACCCGCTCGGACATCACGTGCTCCCAGCGGCAGGCCTCGTCGTGGACGTACTCCCACTCCAGACCGATGACGTCGACCAACAGTCGCTCGGCCAGCCGGTGCTTGCGCATCACCCGCGTGGCGAGCAGCCGGCCGTGGTCGGACAGCTCGAGGTGGCGGTCGCCGGCGAGGCTGAGCAGGCCGTCGCGCTCCATCCTCGCAACGGTCTGGGAGACGGTAGGCCCGGAGTGCCCGAGACGCTCGGCGATGCGAGCGCGCAGGGGCGTGATGCCCTCTTCCTCGAGCTCGAAGATCGTCTTGAGGTACATCTCGGTGGTGTCGATCAGGTCGGTCACAGGCCTAAGCCTCTCACCTGCAGCCGTCAGCGCGTCACGCATCACCGGGCGCGTGCGCCGCGGTGACCCGCCGGTGACCCGCCGCGCACGGCCGGGCGCGTCGCTGGTCAGCGGGACGCGCCGCGGCGCACCGGGTCGTAGCGCGGCACCCAGTAGCCCAGCCAGCCCGTCCCGACCAGCGCCAGCCCACCGAGGGTGACGCAGGCTGCCGCCAGTCCTGCCTGCGCCGTGACGAGGCTGATCAGCGCCGGAGACCCGCTCATGCCCAGGACGGACACGAACCGCCAGCCACCCAGGAACTGCGAGCGCCCCACGTCCGGAGCGCTGTCGGCACCGAGGGTCATCACGATGCCGGATCCCAGGCCGTTGCCCACGGCGGCCACGAGGGCGACCCCTGTGACGGCGAGCGCGCTGTGGGTCAGGGGCAGAGCGATCATCCCGATCCCGAGCAGCACCACGCACGGCACCGCGACCCAGATCCGGCCGAACCGGTCCATGACCGACCCGGCCGGGTAGAACAGCAGCATCTCGACGCCGGCGACGATGCCGAAGATGACGGCCGTGGCGCTGGCGGACAGGCCGACGTGCGCCGCCCAGAGCGGGAGCAGGACGAGTCGGGCCGAGCGTGCGGCACCGATGACCATGACGCCCAGGCCGATGGTCAGGTAGACCCTGCGGTGGTCCCAGAGCACCGCCGCGGTGCCGGTGGAGCCCCGGCCACTGGCGCCCCGGCCACTGGCGCCCCGGCCCCTGGAGCCCCGGCCACGGGAACCCCCGCTGGCGGCCGCCCGGACTCGCGAGTCCTCCTTGGACTGTGCCTCGTGCGCGGCCGTGAGGTCCGGACCCAGCCACACCAGCGCCGCAGCCCCGAGGCCGGCCGCCACGGCGACCGCGAACCCGGCGCGCGGCCCCCACAGGTGGATGATCGGCGCCCCGATGAACGGCCCGACGAACATCCCGATCCGGTTGACCCCGCCGAGGGTCGACAGGGCTCGCGCGCGCATGGAGATCGGTACCGCGTCGATGAGGTAGGCCTGCCGCGCGACGAGGAACACCGACGACGTGAACCCCATCGCGAACACCGTCAGCATGAGCACGCCGAGCGACGGGGCGGTCAGGGCCATGAACGCCGCCACCGCATCGACCGCGCTCGCCCACAGCAGCGCCCGTCGCTCGCCCACGCGGTGGACGAGCGCTCCGGCCGGCACCGCGAAGAAGAGCTCGGCGATGAGGGCCAACCCGGCCGTGAGTGCAGCGATCGCCGGTGTCGCCCCGAGGTCGAGGGCACTGAGTGTGACGATGGGGACGATCGCCCCGCTGCCGATGGCCACGATGATGGTGGGACCGTAGGCCGGCACGGCGACCCCCCGCAGGCTGAAGGGACTCTCGGCGTCGAGCTCGGATCGGGCCTCGGGTCGGGGCTCGGGTCGGGGCTCGGGTCGGGGCGTGGGTGCGGGCATCCCGGTCATTCTGACGCGCCCTGGCCATGGATGCCCCTGACCTCTCACGCCGAGACGCCACGAGTAGGTTCGGGCCATGACCTTCGTCGTGCCCTCACGCTTCTGTGGCCCACCCGAGTCGGGCAACGGAGGGTGGGTCAGTGGGCACGCGGCGGCGCTCCTCGCGCCCGGCCTCGACGAAGCCGTCACCGTCCGGCTCCGCACCCCTCCCCCGCTCGATCGGGAGCTGAGCGTCCAGACCGGTTCGGTGCAGGGCCGCCGCACCCTCGAGGTCCACGACGGCGAGCACCCCGTCCTCGAGGCGACGACCGCGCCGGGACCGGACGCGGGCGGCATACCTGCTGCTGTGTCCTTCGCCGAGGCCACGGCGGCGGGTGAGGGCTATGAAGGCCTGGCCGCCCACCCCTTCCCCACCTGCTTCTCGTGCGGCACCGGCCGCGCCGCCGGCGACGGACTGCGCCTCCAGCCCGCCCGGGTCGCCGGAGGCGATGGTGAGTATGCCGCCGCGTGGCGCCCCCGCGCGGACGTCGACCTCGAGACGGTGTGGGCGGCGCTGGACTGTCCGGGCGGCTGGGCCTCGGGCATCGCAGGCCGACCGATGGTGCTCGGCACGATGACCGCGCACGTGTCAGAGGTGCCGAATCCCGGCGACGAGTGCGTGGTCATGGCGTGGCAGCGCGGTGGCGAGGGACGCAAGTACCTGAGCGGGACGGCCCTGTATGTCGCGGACGGACGCCTCCTCGCGCAGGCCGAGGCCACGTGGATCGCCATCGACCCCACGACCGTTCGACCCGCCGGAGGTGCGGCATGAGCAAGCTCGCAGTGGTGACCGGGGCCAGCAGCGGCATCGGTGCGGCGACGGCCCGGCAGCTGGCGGCGGACGGGTTCGAGGTGGTCTGCGCGGCGCGCCGCGCCGACCGGATCGAGGCACTGGCGGCAGAGATCGGCGGTCGCGCCGTGGTCTGCGACGTGACGTCGGCCGACGACGTGGCGCGGCTGGCTGCGGAGGTCGGCGACCGCCTCGACGTGCTCGTCAACAACGCCGGCGGTGCGCTCGGGCTGGCTCCTGCCGCGGACACCGACGTCGACGACTGGCGTGGCATGTTCGAGTCCAACGTCATCGGCACGCTCCAGGTGACCCAGGCGCTGCTGCCGGCGCTGGTCGCCTCGGGCGCGGGGACGATCGTGAACGTCGGGTCGATCGCCGGACACGTCGCCTACGAGGGCGGTTCGGGCTATGTCGCGGCCAAGCACGCGGTCACGGCCCTGACCCAGACCCTGCGGCTCGAGCTCGTCGACAAGCCGGTCCGGGTCGAGGAGATCGCCCCGGGGATGGTGCGGACCGAGGAGTTCGCCCTGACGCGGTTCGGCGGGGACCAGGCGCGGGCGGACGCGGTCTATGCCGGAGTGTCGGAGCCGCTGGTGGCGCAGGACATCGCCGAGGCGATCGGCTGGATGGTCGGGCGTCCGGCCCACGTGAACATCGACCTGCTCGTCATCAAGCCCCGCGTCCAGGCCGCCCCGCACAAGGTGCACCGGGACGCCTGACGCGCTTCCCGACAGGCGGATCCCTGGTTCCTACGGGCGGATTCATGGGCCTGACCTGCGGCTTCTTGGTTGAGGAATGCAACCAAGAAATTGAGTGTTCAACGAACCATGACCCAGACCCATGACTCCCTGACCGAGCTCGAGGCCCAGTTCGCTGACACCTTGGAGCTGTCCCCCGAGGCTCAGGAC